>JAFWGH010000073.1 GCA_017512465.1 Clostridia bacterium | reverse complement strand
ACGCACCTCTCGCGAAGAAATTTTTGTGATAATTTCTTCAATATTGAGGCAGATTGGCTGGCGCCAATCAACGAAAAATTGGATAAATTAGCCAAAAAGGGCAAGTGAGAGGCTGTTAAGGTTCGACTCCTTTTACCCTATCCATAGTGTTCATTGACAAAATTTTTGTGCAGTGTTATAATTTGCCTATCTATATACTTTTATTTTAAAACTTTGAGAGGGTTAGGATGACAGGAGCGGAAATTCTTATTCAAACCTTAATAGAGCAGGGTGTCACGGATGTGTTCGGCTATCCGGGCGGCAATGTGGTGGATATTTATGATGCCTTGTACCGCGCACAAGAAGCGCCGCGCCACATTTTGGCGGCGCATGAGCAGGGTGCGGCACATGCGGCAGATGGTTACGCCAGAGCCACCGGCAAAACAGGGGTAGTGATTGCGACCTCCGGTCCCGGTGCGACCAATTTGGTTACCGGTATTGTAACCGCCATGCTAGATTCCGTTCCCCTCATTGCCATTACCGGCAATGTGCCGACAGATATGATTGGCAGAGACAGCTTCCAGGAAATCAATATCACCGGTGTCACCATGCCCATCACCAAGCACAACTACTTTGTAACCGATGTGCGCGAGCTTGCCGATACACTGCGCGAAGCCTTTCGCATAGCGCTATCCGGCAGACCGGGACCGGTATTGGTAGATATTCCCAAGGATGTGCAAATAGCGGAGTGTGAGTATACTCCCGCCGAGGCGCTTAAACCCGCCGTACAGAAAAAAGCGGCACAGAGCGAAATCGATGCGGCGGTGAAGCTCATTAACAAAGCAAAAAGACCGTATCTTTACATTGGCGGCGGAGCGGCAAGCCGCGAAATGGGCGCACAGATTATGGCGTTTGCCGAAAAAACAGATGCCTATATCGGCTGCTCGCTGATGGGCTTATCCCTGTTCCCGAATGCTTATGAGCGCTTTTTGGGCATGGAGGGCATGCACGGCAAATATGCCTCCTCCATGGCAAACCACGCGGCAGATGTGATTATCGGTATCGGCGTGCGCTTTTCGGACAGAGCAACCGGCAATGCGCAAAAATATGCGCCGCAAGCCGCGATTATTCAATTAGATGCCGATTTGGCGGAGATTAATAAAAATGTGCCTGTAGATGTCGGTATTGTCGGCGATATAAAAGATGCACTCGAGCGCATAGCCCAAAAGTGCAAGGCGAAGCATCACCCCACCTGGGCAAAAGAAATTGCGGCGTTTCGCGCCGCGCAGGCGCAGATGGAAGCGGCGGCGGAGAAATGCAGCGGTGAAATGTATCCCGCAAAACTATTTCGCGCCATTAACCGCTTGAAAACAAAAGATACGATTATGGTGACCGATGTCGGGCAGCACCAAATGTGGGCGGCGCAGTATAGTGAGCTGTATAAACCCCGCCACTTTATTTCCAGCGGCGGGCTCGGCACAATGGGTTTCGGCTTGGGTGCCGCTATCGGCGCTTGTGTCGGCACGGGGGAAAAAGCGGTACTCATCACCGGAGACGGCTCTTTCGGCATGAATTTAACAGAGCTTGCAACCGCTGTCACTTATCACATTCCGGTGGTAATAGTTATCTTCAATAACGGTGTGCTCGGTATGGTACGGCAGTGGCAAACTTTGTTTTTTGAGAGCCGCTATGCCGCTACCGGCTTAGAGCGCAAGACCGATTTTGTGAAGCTTGCCGAAGCCTTCGGCGCACCGGCAGGCAGGGCGCAGAGTATAGAAGCGTTTGAAGCGCTGTTACAAAAGGCGATGGCGCAAGATGGTCCCTTTGTCATAGATGCATGCATTGATAAGGATGAAATTGTGCTGCCGATGTTTGAGGCAGACAGCTCGGTGGACGGTATTATCACGCAAGACCCGAGGCAGGTGTGAAAGTTGGCACTTTCACAAATGAAAAATGAAGAATTGAGGGAGGGTGCGCCCTTACCCGCTCCGCTTCGCTCTAATATCATTACAAGGCATTGTGTATAATCATTTAGCATTTTGAAAGGTTACGGTAAAGAATATGAGATTTGTCATTTCTGTATATGTAGAGAATAAATACGGTGTACTCGCAAGAGTTTCCGGCCTTTTTATGAGGCGCGGCTTTAATATTAACTCCTTGACCGTGGATGAAACGGATGATGCGGCGTATTCGCGCATTACCATTACGCTTAACGGGGATGAAAACGATAAAAACCAACTTGTCAACCAGCTTAAAAAGCTGCAAAATGTCAAGGTGGTGCGTGAGCTGCATAAGGATACCTCACTTGAGCGCGAGCTGATGCTCATTAAGGTGAAAAACTCGCGCGAAAACAGAGCGGAGCTGTTGCAGGCTTGTGACATTTTCCGCGCAAAAATTATCGATTACAGCACCGATACGCTGTGTGCGGAGGTAACGGGCGAGCCTTCTAAAATCAATGCATTTATTGAGATTATGAAGCCGCTCGGCATTGTGGAAATGTGCCGCACCGGTATTGTCGCTTTAGAGAGAACACATTATATTGCGGAAGAGCTGGACAAATAAGGATTTGTCGAGCTGTTCTGCGAACAGCAAATTAAGAATTAAGAATGTTGAATGTTGAATTAAGGAAGGGCTTCGCCCTTACCCATCATAAGCAGCAAGCGGTGTAGATACAATATAATCGGGTGCGGGTGTCCCGCCCACAATTCAAAATTCAAAATACAAAATTCAAAATTTCAAATAAGGATTTGTGAGCCCGCAAGGGGCTCGACAAATCCTTATTTATGAAAGGAACTTATGAAACGATTAGTTGTAAAAGTGGGTACTTCCACCCTCACATATGAAAACGGAAAAATGAATATCAGGCGCATGTCAAAGCTTGCCGAGGTGCTTTCGGATATTGCCAACTCCGGCGTGGAGGTGGTGCTCGTCTCCTCGGGCGCTATCGGCGTGGGTGTTCAGAAGTTAGGTTTAAGTGAAAAGCCGAAAAGCACCAAAGGGCAGCAGGCGGCGGCAAGTGTTGGTCAAAGTGAGCTGATGTTTATTTATGATAAGCTCTTTGGCGAATACAATCAAAACATTTCACAACTGCTTTTAACGAGTGAAGATATTGATAATGAAAAGCGCCGCAGCAATTTGCTGGATACCTTTGAAGCACTATTCGAGTTCGGCGTGATTCCGATTGTCAATGAAAATGACTCGACAACAACCGATGAAATCGAGTTTGGCGACAACGATACCCTGTCTTCCCTAACCGCAAAGTTAGTGGGGGCGGACATGCTCGTGATTTTATCCGATATCAACGGCTTATATAACAAAGACCCCAACCGCTTTGAGGATGCCAAAATCATTCACACGGTGGAAACGGTCAATGACAGTATCTATGAAATGGCAGGCGGTGCCGGCTCGCGCATGGGCACCGGCGGTATGAAAACAAAACTGGATGCCGCGGTGATTGCCACCGCCGCGCATATGGATATGGTGATAATGAACGGCTCCGACCCGACCGATTTATATAAGGTGTTGGATGGTGAGCCTGTCGGCACGCTGTTTAAATCAAAATAATACACTTTTAGAGAAAAAGAGTTTAAAAAATGCGCTTTTTCTCATCAGTGAAAGGGGTAAAATATGGATACACAGGCATATATCCGCGCCTTGGGGAAAAAGGCAAAAGCGGCAAAAAATGAGATTGCCGTGCTCGATACGGCGCACAAAAATGCGGCGCTTTGCGCGATTGCGGATGCGCTGCTTGCAAATGCAGAGTATATTTTAAGCGAAAATAAAAAGGATACCGATACCGCCGGGCAAAACGGCACATCGGAATCCATGATAGACCGCCTCACGCTTACGGGGGCGCGCATTGAGGGTATGGCGCAGGGTGTGCGCGATATTGCGGCACTGCCCGACCCGATTGGCGAGGTGCTTGAAAGCATAGAAAGACCCAACGGCTTGCACATTCAAAAGCTGCGTGTACCCATGGGGGTCATCGGCATTATCTTTGAATCCAGACCGAATGTGACCAGTGATGCGGCGGCAATTTGCCTCAAAGCCGGCAGCGCGGTGATATTAAGAGGCGGCAAAGAAGCAATTCATTCCAACAAAGCGATTGTGGATACCATGAAAAAAGCGCTGGTATCACAAGGCTTAAATGAAGATATTATCTGCTTTGTGGAGGATACGACCAGAGAGAGCTCAAATGCGCTCATTGCGCTAAATGAATCTATTGATTTGCTCATTCCCAGAGGCGGTGCGGGATTAATTAACAATGTGGTGAAGAATGCCACTGTGCCTGTCATACAAACCGGTACGGGAAATTGCCACGCCTATGTGCATGAGAGCGCAGATGTCGATATGGCGCTCGAGATAATTTACAATGGCAAAACTTCTCGCCCGAGTGTGTGCAATGCGCTCGAGAGCGTTGTGATAGACAAAAGCATTGCGCCCTCGTTTTTACCGCTGCTTGTTAAGAAGCTCAAAGAAAAAAATGTTGCCTTTCTCGGCGATGAAAGCGCGGTAAGTATCTGTGCCGACATCGCGCCGGCAAGCGAGGAAGATTATTATACAGAGTTTTTGGATTATAAAATCTCGGTGAAAACCGTGGAGGGTGTTGAGCAGGCAATCGCCTGGATTAATGAGCACTCCACCATGCACAGCGAAGTGATTATTGCCGAGGATGCGGCAGCCGCACAGCGCTTCTTATCGCTGGTGGATTCCTCTTCGGTATACCATAATGCCTCTACCCGCTTTACAGATGGCGGTGAGTTCGGTCTCGGTGCGGAAATCGGCATTTCCACCCAAAAGCTGCATGCACGAGGCCCCATGGGCATTAAAGAAATCACATCGTATAAATATATAATAAAAGGAACAGGGCAGGTGAGATGATGTTAAAAAAAGGTTGGATTATACTCATTACATGTTTATTGTACGGCGCGGTTGCCGCACTCGTAGCCGCATTATTCTTTCAATGGGGGCAAATCGTTGTTTTGGTATGCATCGGCTTGATATTAATCTCTTTTCTGCTTTCGTGGTGGAAGTTGAGATGTCCGCACTGCAAAAAAATGACCGTACCGGCAAAGTCCATGCTTTTAGGCATTAAAATAGGCAGATACACCTGTGATATGTGCGGCGAGGAAGTCCGTATAAAATAATTGTTTTGAATAAACTAAAAAACTGTCATGACGCTTTTGTCATGACAGTTTTTTGATGCATAAATGATTATAACTTCACAATTTCCGCACCGCGTTCATTCATCACTTCGTATTTTGCATTGCTCAAGGTGAAATACGGACCGGTTTTTTGGTCGCCTTCCCCTTCATAGTATTGCTCTAAAACACCGGTTACCTTAATCCACGGATGTGCACTGTTTGCATCGCCGCTTTGGGGCACATAAGAAGGATAGGTGCCGTCGGCAGAGGTGAATTCAAAGCCGCACATGCTGCCGTCATTCCCGCAGCAGCCGGGACCTTGGCGGTAAACATAGTAATAGATTTTACCGTTTTTCGATGTGAAGTCCTCTAAGGTATACATACCGTCAATTTGTATGGTCTTACCCAAATAGTTATTGGGATTGTTATACACATCATTAATCAGTGTTACATAAGTCGCTTCTTTAAAAACAATATCGGGTGCGGCAGCCGCCGCTTCTTGTGTATCGGAAGCCTGCGCATCTTGCGCCGCTGTAGTGTCGGTTCCATCGCCTTTGTTGCCGGAGCAAGCCGCGAAGCTCAAAAGCATTACGAGTGCTAATAAAATACAGAGAATTTTTTTCATTCTTTTAACGCCTTCTTTCCTGTCAGTTTGGTTTTTACTTTTGCGATAATGAGGAAGATAATAAATGCCGCTACATCCACCGTGACCACCGTGGGGCCTGTTTGGAAGGAGAGTGTGCAGGCAATAAAGAAGCCGATTAAGAAGCACACCACCGAAAAGACCGCACTGACGATGACAACGGATTTAAAGGATTTGCAAACGCGCATCGCCGCAAGTGCCGGGAAAATAATTAAGCCCGATACCATGATGGCGCCCATCATCTTCATGCCCAATACAATCGTAACAGCGGTTAAAACCGCAATAAGTGTGTTATATAGATTCGATTTAATACCGGTTGCCGCGGCAAAGTCGGAATCAAAGGTGACTGCGAAAATCCTTGTGTAGTAAAGCACAAAAATAATCAAAATGGCAACACTTAAAACCACCGAGAATATCAAGTCCGCATCGGAGATGGTGAAGATGTTTGAGGAGCCGAACAGGGATGTGCACACATCCATGGTATTGTTGCCCGTTGCGTTATACACAATGGAGCCGAGCGCAATGCCGGCGGTGGAGAAGATAGCGATTGCCGCATCTCCTTTGGTTTTGGAATTTTTTAAGCGCAACAGGATGATGGCGACAACGATAACTACGAGCATCTCAAACTCGAGCGCAAGAGAAAAATTTTGCCCCTTTAGCGTGAAATCAAAAATGCCGGTTACGGTGGCAATCGCTACCGCGAAAAAGCCGAAGTGGGAAAGACCGTCACCAATCATGGAGAAGCGCTTGAGCACCAGGCTGACACCGAGCAGGGAGGAACAAAGCGAAACCAAAAAACCGACAATGATGGCTTTTATAACGATTTGGGACATCATCGGGTCGGTGAAGATTTCATTTAAACTCATTTTGCCTCACCTCCCAAAAAGTCTTTGCCGACATCGGCAAGTAAATAATCTTGCTTTTTGCCGAAAAACAGCGGCTTATGGTGCAGGTGCAGCACATGGCTTGCCGCATCGATGGCGCCGGCAATATCATGCGATATCATAATCACGGTGATGCCGTGCTTTTCGTTAAGCTCTTTAATGATGCTATACATCTCCGCCGTGACCAGCGGGTCGAGTCCCGTGACCGGTTCATCCAGCAAAATCAGCTTCTCGGTTGCGCAAAGCGCTCTTGCGAGCAATACCCTTTGCTGTTGCCCGCCGGACAAATCCTGAAACGAGCGGTTTTGGAAGCTCTCAATGCCCAATAACTCAATATTCTTTTGCGCCCGCTGCTTATCCGCCTTAGAATAGAAGGGGCGGAATTTCCCGTTGCCGAGCGTGCCGGATAGCACCACCTCTTTGCAGGAGGCGGGAAAGTCTTTTTGTATATCCGTGCGCTGCGGCATGTAGCCGATTTGCGTTTGGCTTAACCCGTCGCCAAAGGTGATAGAGCCGCTATGGATTTTCATAAGCCCCAGCAGCGCTTTCATCAATGTGGTTTTACCGGAACCGTTTTCACCGATGATGCACAAATAGTCGCCTTCGTTTACTTCAAATGTAATATCGCTTGCGACAACATGCCCCTCATAGGCGAGTGCGAGGTCCTTAACTGTAATGAGTGCCATTTCATTAACTCCTTATTTCATGGAAGCGGAGAGCGTATCATAATTCTCCGTCATCATTTCTACAAATGTTTTCCCGCTTTCAAAATCTTCTTTCGATAAGTTGTGGCAGGAATTGAGTGTCAGCTTTTGTGTGCCTGTTTGCGCCGCAATGGCATCGGCATACGATGAGGTGTTGAGCTCAATCACATACACATATTTTAAGCCGTTGGCTTGAATTGCCTTGATTAATTCATTTTGCACGGACAGCGGGATTTCGTTATTGCTCGAGCAGCCGGAAAATGCCGCAATGGCTTTAATGCCGTAGGCATCACAAAAATAGCGGAAAGGATTGCGGTCGGCAATGACAATGGTTTTATTTTTTACACCCGCAAAGAAGGTTTGGAATTTCGCATCCAACTCCTTAAACTGCGCGCTGTAGGCAGCGGCATTTTTGCGGTAGGTTTCGGCATTGGCGCTGTCAATCTCTGCCATGGCTTGTGCGAGCTTGTCGATAATCGCGGCGGCATTGGCGGGAGAAGTCCATACATGCTCATCTGCCGCGCCGGCTTCCTCCTCTTCCTCTTCTTTGGCGAGGATGCCTTCATCACTTTCTTCAAGGGTCTTGACCAGCTCTACAAGGGCAATCGCTTTTTTTGGGGAAGCGGTTTTGAGCACTTCATCCACCCATTCATCGCTTTCACCGCCGACATAGACAAATAAATCCGCGTTTTTAATTAAAGAAATATCTTCAAGACTTGCGGAGTAGGAGTGACTTTCATCTCCCGGGGCGAGCAGCATTTTTACTTCTGTGCCCTCCACATCCTTGGTGATGGCTCTGAGAAAATCATATTGCGGGAAAATGGTGCATACCACCGAAACGGCGGCGCTGTCGGTACTATTCTTATTATTTTTTGCACAGCCGGCAAAGCCGAAAAGCAGGGCGGCTGCCAAAAGTATGGCAATCATTTTTTTCATGATTAAATCTCCTTTACATGGTTAAATAGTAAAAAGTGTATAAAAATAGGTATAATTCCCCTAAAAAAGGGCGCAATTATACCCGGGCATTTAACTATTTAACTTTGTTTTGAGAGAAACAGTTGTCACATAAATAAACTGCGGCGGCATTTTCGCGGCAAGCAAATGCACCGTTTTGTGCATAAACAGCAGTGCGACTATTACCAAAACGGCAGCTTTGAGAATGCTCACCGTGTTCTGAATCACGGTGATTTTTTCACAAGTGGGGCAGTGAATGCCCCTACAGCTGTGTGATACGGAGATAACAAGCCCCACTGTGCCGCATACAGTGAATAAAACAAACGCCGCAAGTGTTACAAGTGCTATTATTTGTTTTGTTTTCTTTTTCAAGCCTCTATCTCCTTTCTATATAATAATACAACTAACATTGTACACCCTTTTACTTCTTTGTCAAGGTAAAAGGGGCGTTTTCGCATAAATTTTCACATAAAATTCATTTTTCTTAATTGTAAAAAGAGAGCGAATACTGTATAATATTTACTATGATATTTGCCGCCGGTGCAGCAGCGCAAAAAGCGTAAAGCTTAAGAAAGCATATGGCTGTTGCGGCAGGCACAAAGCATGAATAATTGAAACTGCGAGGTGGAGAACATGGCAAAAGAAGTTGTATTGGAGCGCTGTACCCCCGAAAGCGTGGGTATCGCATCCGAAGATATTATTGCCTTAATGGATGCTTTTCAAAGCATGGGCGTGGAAAATCATTCCTTCATGATTTTGCGCCACGGCAAGGTGTGCGCCGAGGCGTGGGCAAAACCGATGGCGCCGGAGATTCCGCATGCGCTGTATTCCTTTTCCAAATCCTTTTCCGCTACGGCAATCGGCTTTGCGATTGATGAAAAAATCACCGTGCCCGCCACGGGAGAGGCGCTGAGCTTAGATACAAGATTAAAAGATATTTTTCCCGAAGAGTTTGCGGCAAAGAAAAAACCGCATGCTTATGATGATGAGCTGAAGCTGCGCCACATGCTGCGCATGCAAAGCGGCAAGCAGATGAATTTGCTTGCGGACAAAGCCAAGATTGATTGGGTGAGTGATTATATCAACGCACCGTTTAATGCAAAACCGGGCACATATTGGAATTATTGTAATGAAAATTCCTTTATGTTGTGCGCGGCAATCCGCAAATTAACGGGCTTAACGGTCAATGAATACTTAACGCCCCGCTTATATGAGCCTTTGGGCATTAAAGAGCCGCTTTGGGAGCGCAACCAAGAGGGCACCGAAGCCGGCGGCTGGGGCATGTACCTGAGAACCGAGGAAATGGCAAAATTCATGCAGTGCTACATGGATGGCGGCAAGTTCGGCGGTGAGCAGGTTATTCCCGCCTGGTGGGCGGAGGAAGCCTCCAAAAAGCAGGTGGATAATTCCATTGAACTGCAAACCGATAACAAATCGGGCTACGGCTATCATTTCTGGCGCAATTCCATCGGCGGCTTCCGGGCAGACGGTATGTTTTCTCAACACGGCTTGGCACTGCCGGAATACGATGCGGTTATTATCACCACCTCCGGCTGCCCGTTAGAGCAAAAGGATATGGATGCGATTTGTTCGGTATTTCCCAAAGCCTTTAGCGACGGGGCGCTGCCGGAGAATCCGGATGCCTATGCACTCTTACAGGAGAGAATCGAAAACTATGCACTCGAAAAGCTGCCCGCCACTTTGCGCAGAAGGCAGGAGGAGCAGCGCATCAATAAAAAGGTTTACCGTATCTCCAAAAAGCCGGTCGGCAATATCAGCGGTTTTCCCGCAAGCATGCTGGCGATGCCCATTACCTTTATGAGCACCGTGAAAACCGGTAATATTGACAAGCTGCGCTTTGTATTTCGAGAAAATGAAATGCGCATGAACTGGGTGGAGCAGGATGGCAAAATCCGCGAATGTGTTCCCATCGGGCTCGATGGCGAGTACCGCTACGGCAAGATGAATATGGGTCCGATTCCCTTCACCACCGCCGGTATCGGCTGTTGGAATACGGATGGCTCGCTCTCGATTTCCCTGCGCCCGCTCGAAGCCGTTTCCGCAAGGACAATGCGCATTTATTTTGAGGGTGAGAGCATCACCGTGAAACTGGGAGAAAGTCCCGCAGTGAGTACGATTGCGGAGTTCCTCGTAGCGGCGTTTGAAGTTATGGTATCGAGTAAATTCTTAGTTAAAAGCGCGGAGCAGGCGTTTAAGGTTGTGCCGAAGATTTTAGACCCGACCTTACACGGCAAAGCCGAATAATGTGTGCTTTTCTCAAGAAAGTGTACTTTTGTTTATACCTATCGGCAAATAGATGAAAAGCTATCGGGTATTATAATGATATTTAGTGTATATTGAGTATTGCTATTTTTATGTAATACGTGTAAAATATTATCATAAAATATAAAGGAGCGTTTCGCCGATGCAGTTCATATCATCACCGATTGTTTTTACCGGCACTTTCATGGTGGCGGGGTGTACATTCGGGGATAGTGTATCCGAGCGCGCCGGGAGCAGTGCGGCAGTGCAGCACTGCGCAAAAACAGCATAGTCAAAAGCCTTGTTCTACCGAACGAGGCTTTTTATATTAACGACGCGCACACTGCCGCGCGCGGCAGGCAGTGCAAAACGGAAAGGCGGTCATGAGGATGAAAAAAATCGCACTCATTATGGGTTCGGACAGTGATTTGAAGGTGGTCGAAAAGGCTATCGATGTTTTACAGGCGTTTGAAGCGGAGTATGAGGTGCATGTGTTTTCCGCACACAGAACACCCGAGCAGGTGCGCACCTTTGCCGAGACAGCGCATGAAAACGGCTTCGGTGTTATCATTGCGGCGGCAGGCATGGCGGCACATCTTGCCGGTGCAGTGGCGGCGGCAAGCGTATTGCCGGTGATTGCCATTCCCATCAGCGCAAAGCATTTAGAGGGTATGGATGCTCTGCTTTCAAGCGTGATGATGCCCCCCGGCATTCCGGTGGCATGCGTGGGTATAGACGGTGCGAAAAACGCGGCGCTGCTGGCATTGCAAATCCTCGCCGTAAACGACAGCGCACTGTATGAAAAGCTGCGCCAAAACCGTGCGGAAGCGGCGCGACTGGTACTCGAAAAGGATGCGGCGATTACACAAAAATATAAGCACATATAAAGCAAGATACAGGGAGGAAGCAGTTATGGAAAAGACAGCACTGATTTATGAGGGAAAAGCAAAAAAGGTTTGGAGCACACCGGATGAAACGCTGTGCATTGTCGATTATAAGGACGATGCCACCGCTTTTAACGGCTTAAAAAAAGGCACCATTAAGGGCAAGGGCGCGATTAACAACAGAGTTTCCAATTTCATGATGCGCCTGCTCGCCGAGCAGGGCGTTCCCACCCACTTTGTGGAGGAATTATCCGATAGGGAAACCTTGGTTAAAAAAGTGGAGATTGTTCCGCTCGAAGTGATTATTCGCAATATTTCGGCAGGCTCCTTTGCCAAAAACTACGGCGTGAAAGAGGGCATTGTTTTTGAGGAGCCGACAATTGAGTTTTCCTATAAAAATGATGATTTGGGCGACCCGCTCATCAATTCCTACCATGCGATAGCGCTTGGGCTCGCCACCAAAGAAGAAATCGAGCAAATCAAAGCCATGGCGTTTAAGACCAACGATGTGATGAAGGCATTTTTTAAGGGCTTGGGCATTGATTTGGTGGACTTTAAGCTCGAGTTCGGCAAAACGGCGGACGGCAGCATTGTTTTGGCGGATGAAATATCGCCCGATACCTGCCGCTTTTGGGACAGCGAAACACACGAAAAGCTCGACAAAGACCGCTTCCGCAGAGATTTGGGCAATGTGGAAGGCGCATACGAAGAAATGTTGCGCAGAATTATGGGAGAATAAAAAGCACTATCGATTATTGAAGATTT
This sequence comes from Clostridia bacterium, assembly GCA_017512465.1. Lineage (GTDB taxonomy): Bacteria > Bacillota > Clostridia > Oscillospirales > Acutalibacteraceae > RUG714. The sequence goes on along the minus strand of JAFWGH010000073.1, from coordinate 11,639 downwards.
AAGGAGATATTATGGGAGGATTTTTTGGCGCAGTTGCCAAACAGGATGTGATTACGGATGTCTTTTTCGGCACCGATTATCACTCGCATTTAGGCACGCGCAGAGGCGGCATGGCTGCCGTTGACAGTGAAATCGGCTTACAAAGAGAAATACACAATATTGAAAATTCACCGTTTCGCACCAAATTTGAGCATATTGCGGATGAAATGCAGGGCAATGCGGCGATCGGCATTATCAGCGATTATGACCCGCAGCCGCTGTTAATTCGCTCCAATTTGGGCACCTATGCGCTGGCGGTTATCGGCGTGATTAATAACAGCGAGAAGCTCATAGAGCAATATTTATACTTCTCAGGCGGTCATTTCAATTCCATGACCGGCGGCAATGTCAATAATACCGAGCTGGTGGCGGCACTAATTAATCAAAAGAGTTCTTTCACGGATGGAATACGCTTTGCGCAAAAGCAGATTGAGGGTACCTGCTCTGTTTTGATTTTAACACAGCAGGGCACCATTATTGCGGCGCGCGATAAGGTCGGCAGGCTGCCGATTATCCTCGGCAAGGCGGATGAGGGGTACTGCGTGAGCTTTGAATCGTTTGTACTCGATAAGCTCGGCTTTGAGATGGAGCGTGAATTGGGTCCCGGCGAGATTGCGGAAATCTCTGCCGAAGAAGTAAAGGTGCTCGCACCGGCGCAAAAGAAAAAGAGAATTTGCTCCTTCTTGTGGAGTTATTACGGCTACCCGACCTCTACTTATGAAGGCGTGAATGTGGAAATGATGCGCTACCGCAACGGCATGATTATGGCGCAGCATGATAAGGCTGCGGGCAATGCGGAAAATGTGGATTATGTCGGCGGTGTGCCGGATTCGGGTACGCCGCATGCCATCGGCTATGCCAATGAGTCCACACTGCCGTTTGCAAGAGCTTTTATCAAATATACACCGACCTGGTCGCGCTCGTTTATGCCCACCAAGCAGGCAGAGCGCAACCGTGTGGCAAAAATGAAACAAATCCCGGTACATGATTTGATTCAAAATAAAAACCTTTTGTTTGTGGATGATTCCATTGTGCGCGGCACACAGCTGCGCGAAACGGTGGAGTTTCTGTATGAAAACGGCGCGGCAAGCGTGCATATGCGCTCGGCGTGTCCGCCGATTATGTTCGGCTGTAAATACTTAAACTTTTCGCGCTCCACTTCGGATATGGATTTGATTGCGCGCAAGGTGATTATGGAGCTTGAAGGCGAAGAAGGCTTTAAGTATATTGAGCAGTACAGCGATGGTGAAACCGAGCGCGGCAAGGCACTGCGCCGCTGCATTTGCGAAAAGCTGCATTTGGCGAGCCTGGAGTTTCAGTCCTTACAGGGCATTACACAGGCAATCGGTATCGATGAGTGCGATTTGTGCACCTATTGTTGGAATGGAAAGGAATAAGAAATGAATAAAGATTCTGTATCACATGCTTATGCGCAGGCGGGTGTGGACATTACCGCCGGCTATCAGGCAGTGGAGCTGATGAAAGAGCATATTGCCAAAACGCTCACAAGCGGGGTATGCTCCGATATCGGCGGCTTCGGCGGCATGTTTGAGCTGCCGCAGGGGTACCGGCAGCCGGTACTCGTGAGCGGAACGGACGGCGTGGGTACCAAATTAAAATTTGCTTTTTTAACGGACAAGCATGACACGGTCGGTATCGACTGTGTTGCCATGTGTGTTAACGATATTATCTGCTCGGGCGCAAAGCCGCTGTTTTTCCTCGATTATATTGCCTGCGGCAAGAATTATCCCGAAAAAATCGCACAGATTGTCAGCGGGATTGCGGAGGGCTGTGTGCAAAGCGGCGCGGCGCTTATCGGCGGGGAAACGGCGGAGATGCCCGGCTTCTACCCCGAAAATGAATATGATTTGGCAGGCTTTTGCGTGGGCGTGGTCGAAAAAGAGAAGATTTTGGATGCTTCGAGCATACAGGTGGGCGACAAGGTGATTGCCCTGCCCTCCTCGGGTGTACATTCCAATGGTTTTTCTCTGGTTAGAAAAGTGCTTGCGGATGCACAGGCGGATATTCTGGCGCCGGCGGAAGCGCTCGGCGGCGAGAGCCTTGCGGCGGCACTGCTTAAACCGACAAAGATTTATGTGAAAGCGATTGCGGCATTGCTTGAAAAAGTGGATGTCAGAGCCATTTCCCACATCACCGGCGGCGGATTTTATGAAAATATCCCCAGAAGCCTGCCGCAGGGAAAATGTGCGAAAATTCAAAAGAATAAGATTCGGGTATTACCGATATTTGAATATATTCAAAACCTCGGCGGCATTTCCGAAAGAGATATGTTCAATACCTTTAATATGGGTGTGGGCATGAGTGTGATTGTACCCGCCGCACAAGAGCAGCAGGCGCTGGAGCTGCTCGCACAAAGCGGCGAAGATGCATATACCATCGGTGAAATCACCGCCGGAGAAGGGATACAGATATGCTAAAAGCGGCGATTGCGGTACTCGTTTCCGGCGGCGGTACCAACTTGCAAGCGCTCATTGATGCGCAAGAAAGCGGCGGCAATCCTGATGGTGAAATTGTGCTTGTTATTTCCAATAACCCCGGCGCCTATGCACTCGAGCGCGCAAAAAAAGCCGGCATAGAAACCTGTGTAATTGATAAAAAGCAGTGTGCATCACAAGCGGAATTTGAAAGCAAAATCCGCGCACAATTAGAAGAAAAGCACATCGATTTAATTGTTTTGGCAGGCTTTATGTGCATTTTAAGTGCGGATTTTACCGCGGCATACGATAAGCGCATTATCAATGTGCATCCATCCTTAATTCCCGCGTTTTGCGGCAAGGGCTATTACGGCTTAAAGGTTCATAAGGCAGCGCTGGATTACGGCGTGAAGGTAACGGGCGCGACCGTGCATTTTGTTAACGAAGTGCCGGACGGCGGCGAAATCATTGCCCAAAAGGCGGTGGAAATTTTGCCGGAGGATACACCCGAAACCCTGCAGCGGCGTGTTATGGAAACAGCAGAGTGGATTATTTTACCGCAGGCGGTTGCCGCGGTGTGTAAAAGCATAAAAGGAGAAACGACATGAATATCTTTGAACAAAAAACCATGGGGCAGCGCATTCAGGGCAACCCCTATGTTGGCAGAGGCATTGTTATCGGCAAAACAGCAGATGGCAAGAAGGCGGCGATTGCCTATTTTATCATGGGCAGAAGCGAGAGCTCGCGCAACCGCATGTTTATCGAAAAAGGCGATGAAATTGTGATTGAGCCGATTGATGCTTCCAAGGTGGGAGACCCTTCATTAATCATTTATTCTCCCATTCGTGTGTGCGATAAGGGCACGATTGTTACCAACGGCAATCAGACAGACACCGTGTACGATTTCTTACAAAGCGGCAAGGGCTTTTCACAGGCGCTCGCCACCAGAGAGTTTGAGCCGGATGCACCGAATTACACCCCCCGCATCAGCGGCATGCTGTATTTTGATGAAGAGTTTCATTATGATTTATCCATTTTAAAGAGTGCGGATGCCGAAGGCAGCGCTTGTGTGCGCGAATATTTTGAATACCCGGCACTGGCGGGTACAGGTCACTTTATTCACACCTATATTACCGATGGTAACCCGATTCCCTCTTTTTGCGGAGAGCCGGAGCGTGTGAGCATCCCCGATGACCCGGATGCCTTTTTGCAGGATATCTGGTCGGGACTCGATGAAGCCAATAAAGTGGCAATCGCGGTGCGCTACATCGATATCCAAACCGGCGCATACACACAAAAAATTATCAATAAATACGTTTAATACAGGAGAGAATTATGTCGAAAAACGCTTATATCAGTCCGCTTTCCACCCGCTATGCGAGTGAGCAGATGCAGTACTATTTTTCCGAAGAGTTTAAGTTTAAAACCTGGCGCAGGCTTTGGATATCGCTTGCCAAAGCGGAAAAGGCACTCGGCTTAAATATTACCGAAAAGCAAATTGAAGCCATGGAGCAGTTTCGGGATGATATCAATTATGAAATTGCCGAGGCGCGCGAAAAGCAGGTGCGCCACGATGTGATGAGCCATATCTATGCTTATTCGCAACAGTGCCCCGATGCGGAGCCGATTATCCACTTGGGCGCAACGTCTTGCTATGTGGGCGATAATACGGATGTGATTATCATTAAAAATGCCGCAGAACTTGTGCTCAAAAAATGTGTGCAGGTGCTCAAAAATTTGTCGGCATTTTCCATGCAATATAAGGACACGCCCTGCCTTGGCTACACCCATTTACAGCCCGCACAGCTGACCACGGTCGGTAAGCGCGCCACGCTGTGGATGTATGAGCTTGCGCAGGATGTGGAGGAGTTGGAATTCAGACTTTCCGCTTTAAAACTGCTCGGCTCGAAAGGTACCACCGGCACGCAGGCTTCTTTCATGGAGCTGTTTGAGGGCGATGAGGAAAAAATTAAGGAAATGGAAAAGCTCATTGCCGCCGATATGGGTTTTGACGGCTGTGTGCCCGTGAGCGGACAGACTTATTCGCGCAAGGTGGATGCCTACATGCTCGGTGCCCTTTCCGGCATTGCGCAAAGCGCGTATAAATTTGCCAATGATTTAAGAATTTTACAATCGTTTGAGGAAATGGAAGAGCCGTTTGAAAAAAGCCAAATCGGTTCCTCCGCCATGCCGTATAAGCGCAACCCGATGCGCAGCGAGAGAATCTGTGCGCTGGCAAGATATGTCATTACCGACAGCTTAAATCCCGCCTTTACCGCTGCCACGCAGTGGTTTGAGCGCACCCTCGATGATTCCGCGAATAAGCGCATCAGCGTTGCAGAGGCGTTTTTGGCGGTCGATGCGATATTAAACATCTATATCAATGTCACCGGCGGTTTGGTGGTTTATGATAAAGTGATTTACCGGCGCGTGATGGAAAAACTGCCGTATATGGCAACGGAGAATATCTTAATGGAGAGCGTCAAGCGCGGCGGCAACCGCCAGCAACTTCATGAGCGCATTCGTGAATTATCCCATGCGGCGACCGGGCGCGTGAAACTCGAGGGCGGCAGCAACACCCTTATTGAGGATATTGCCGCAGACCCCGCTTTCCCGCTCACGGCGGAGGAGATTCGCGCACAGTTAGACCCGGCGCTGTATATCGGGCGCAGTGCTTCTCAAACCGAGGAGTTTAACCGCACGGTCATTGAGCCGATTATTGAAAAATACCACGATGAAGAAATACAAGCACAATTAAATGTATAAAAGGGGAAAAGAAAATGAAAGAATTTGAACTCAAATACGGCTGTAATCCCAATCAAAAGCCGGCAAAAATCTATATGCAAAACGGTGAGGATTTGCCGATTAAAATCTTATGCGGCAAACCCGGATATATCAACTTTTTAGATGCGTTTAACGCGTGGCAGCTGGTTAAAGAGATTAAAGAGGAAACCGGCATGCCGGCAGCAACCTCTTTTAAACATGTCAGCCCCACCTCGGCAGCCGTCGGTACCGTGCTGCCGCCGGCACTTAAAAAAGCATGCTTTGTAGAGGATATCGAGGGCTTGGATGATTCCCCGCTGGCGTGTGCCTATGCCAGAGCGAGGGGCACGGACAGAATGTCCTCCTTCGGTGATTTTATTGCGCTCAGCGACATTTGCGATGTGACCACTGCAAAACTGATTGCGCGCGAAGTGTCCGATGGTATTATTGCACCCGGCTATGCGCCGGAAGCGCTGGAGATTTTAAAAGGCAAGCGCAAGGGCAATTACAACATTATTGAAATTGACAGCACCTATGTGCCTGCCGAAAAAGAGACAAAGCAGGTATTCGGTATCACCTTCGAGCAGGGGCGCAACGATTATAAAGTGCGTCAGGCGGATTTCACGAATATCGTTACTGCCAATAAGGAGATTCCGGATGCGGCAAAGCGCGATTTGGCGATTGCTTTAATTACACTTAAATATACCCAGTCCAACTCTGTTTGCTATGTGAAGGACGGTCAGGCTATCGGTGTCGGCGCCGGTCAGCAGTCGCGCATTCACTGCACCAGGCTTGCCGGCAATAAGGCGGATATTTGGCATTTGCGCCAGCATGAAAAGGTGTTAAATCTTCCCTTTAAAGAGGATATCGGCAGACCGGAAAAGGACAATGCGATTGATGCCTATATCGGCGAAACCCCCGAGGATGTGCTGGCAGACGGAAATTGGCAGCAATTTTTCACCCGCTGCCCCGCACCCTTCACTGCACAAGAGAAGAGAGCGTATTTGGATACCATCAGCGGCGTTTGCCTCGGCTCCGATGCGTTTTTCCCCTTTGGCGACAATATTCAAAGAGCTAAGCGCAGCGGTGTAAGCTATATCGCGGAGCCTGGCGGCTCAATTCGTGATGATAATGTTATCGCACAGTGTGACGCTTACGGTATTGCCATGGTCTTTACCGGCATGCGTTTGTTCCACCATTAATCGCTATTATTTTTAACGCAGAAGCGGCACGGGGCGTGAAGCCCCTTGTGAGCCAAGGGAGATAAGTATGAAAGTATTGGTTATCGGAGGCGGCGGCAGAGAGCATGCCATCATCCAAAAATTAAAAGAGAATGCGCGCATTACAGAGCTGTTTGCCCTGCCCGGCAATTACGGTATGGCTGATGCGGCGCAGTGTGTAAATATTGCGGCAACAGATATTGAAGGCATCACGCAGTGGGCGCGGCAAAACAATCCGGATTTTGCCGTTGTCACACCGGATGACCCGCTCGCGCTCGGTTGTGTGGATGCACTTGAGGCAATCGGTATTCCCTGCTTCGGACCGAACAAAGCGGCGGCACAGATTGAAGCGAGCAAGGTTTTCGCCAAAAATTTAATGAAAAAATACCACATCCCGACAGCGGATTATGCCGTGTTTGAGGATGTCGAGAGCGCAAAGGAATATATCCGCGCCAACAAGCGCTATCCCGTTGTGATTAAGGCGGACGGCTTGGCGCTCGGCAAGGGCGTGAGCATTGCGTGTGATGAAGCGCAGGCAATGGATGCACTGCATGCTGCCATGGAGCAGAAGGTATTCGGCGAGAGCGGTGCGCGTGTGGTGATAGAAGAATATTTAGAGGGTCCGGAGGTGAGCGTGCTCGCATTCACGGATTCCAAAACCCTTGTGCCCATGGTGTCCTCCATGGACCACAAGCGTGCGCTTGATGGGGATGAAGGCCCGAACACCGGCGGCATGGGAACAGTAGCGCCGAACCCGTATTATACCCCGCAGGCGGCACAGCGCTGTATGGAAGAAATTTTTCTTCCTACCATGAAGGCGATGAATTTGGAAGGCTGCCCGTTTAAAGGCTGCTTGTATTTCGGCTTAATGCTTACTAAAGACGGCCCGAAGGTGATTGAATACAACTGCCGTTTCGGCGACCCCGAAACACAGGTGGTTTTACCGCTGCTGGAAAGCGATTTGTTAGACATCTTTATGGCGGTGAGAAATGAAACACTGCGTGAGGATATGGTGCGCTTTTCCGATAAGAGCGCATGCTGCGTGGTAAAGGCTTCTGCCGGATACCCGAAAAAGTATGAAAGCGGCTTCCCCATTCACGCTTCCCGCCTGCCTGCAAACTGCGCCGTGTTTTATGCCGGTGTTAAAGCCGATGAAAGCGGTGCGGCGGTAACTGCCGGCGGCAGAGTGTTGGGCATTACGGCAATCGGTGAGGATTTAAAAGCGGCAGTGCAAAGCGCCTATCAGGCAGCAGAGTGCATCCGCTTTGAAAATGAATATATGCGTACCGACATTGGCAAAAAAGCACTGGAAGTACTAAAATAAACGGAGAAAAGCATGGTATACAGAGTATTTACGGAGAAAAAAGAAGCACTGCGCGGCGAGGCGCAGGCGCTGTATAAAGATTTAAGACATGTGCTGGGCGTGCGCGCGTTGCGCGCGGTGCGCATTATCAACCGCTATGATGTGGAGCATATCACGGCACCGCTGTTTGAAACAGCGGTGAAAAATGTCTTTTCCGAAGCGCTGTTGGATGATGTGTATGAGAGCTTGGAGGGCATTACCTATGATGCCGTATTTGCGACGGAGTATTTGCCCGGTCAGTTTGACCAGCGGGCGGATTCCGCGGCACAGTGCATTGAAATGATTTCGTGCACACAGCGCCCGATCGTGCGCTGTGCGCGGGTGTATTTGCTTTATGGTGATTTGAGCGCCGCACAGGTTGAAGCGATTAAGCACTATGTTATCAACCCGGTGGAGAGCAGAGAAGCTGCACTTGAGCTGCCCGAGAGCTTGGAGCAAAGTGCCGAGATTCCCACCACCGTGGAAACCTTAACGGGCTTTACGGCACTGAGTGAAGCACAATTAAAGCAGTTCTTACAAGAGCGCGCTTTGGCGATGGATGAAGCAGATATTCGCTTTTGTCGGGAATATTTCCAAAAGCAGCAGCGCGACCCGACCATTACCGAAATAAAAATGATTGATACCTACTGGTCGGACCACTGCCGCCACACCACCTTTTTAACCAAACTCGATGCGGTGCATTTTGAGGATGAGGATTTACAAAGCGCATACCGAGAGTATTTGGCAGCGCGCGAGGAAACCGGCGATACCAAGCCGATTACACTCATGGATATCGGCACTATCGGCGCAAAGCTTCTCAAAAAGCGCGGCTTGCTGCAGCGCTTGGATGAGAGCGAGGAAATCAATGCCTGCACGGTGAAAATTGATGTGGATGTGCAGGGCGAAACACAAAAATGGCTGCTGCTGTTTAAAAACGAAACACACAATCACCCCACGGAGATTGAACCCTTCGGCGGTGCGGCTACATGTATCGGCGGTGCAATTCGCGACCCGCTTTCGGGCAGGGCATATGTCTATGCCGCTATGCGTGTGACCGGTGCGGCAGACCCGACCGTGCCCTATGCCGCAACCATGCAGGGCAAGCTGCCGCAAAGAAAGATTGTCAGAACTGCCGCGCAGGGCTATTCTTCTTACGGTAACCAAATCGGTCTTGCCACCGGACAGGTGGATGAAATTTACCACCCCGGCTATGCGGCAAAGCATTTGGAAATCGGTGCCGTAATCGGTGCCGTGCCGGAGGAAAATGTCAGAAGAGAAGTGCCGGCACCGGGGGATGTGGTTATCCTCTTGGGCGGCAGAACCGGCAGAGACGGCTGCGGCGGTGCAACCGGCTCCTCCAAAAAGCACAATCTTTCTTCCCTGGAAACCTGCGGTGCAGAGGTGCAAAAGGGTAATGCGCCGGAAGAAAGAAAGCTGCAAAGATTATTCAGAAACAAACAGGCATCCTTGATGATTAAGCGCTGCAACGATTTCGGTGCAGGCGGTGTTTCCGTTGCCATCGGCGAGCTGGCGGACGGTATGGATATCGACTTGAACAAGGTGCCGAAAAAATATGAAGGGCTTGACGGTACGGAGCTTGCCATCAGCGAAAGCCAGGAGCGTATGGCGGTGGTCGTGGAGCCGGAAAATGTGCAGGCGTTTATTCGCTTGGCTAATGAAGAAAACTTAGAGGCAACTGCGGTTGCCACCGTAACCGAGCAGGCGCGCCTTGTCATGCGCTGGAACGGCAAAACGATTGTAGACATCGACCGTGAATTTTTAAATTCCAACGGTGCCGAAAAACATATGTGTGTGGAGGTGGAAGCCGGTACGGATGCGCACCGTGAGATTCCTTCCGACTTTACCGCCGGCATGCAAAAGCTTGCGGGTGAGTTAAACATCTGCTCAAAAAGAGGCTTGTCGGAGCGCTTCGATTCCACCATTGGTGCCGCGACGGTGCTCATGCCCTTCGGCGGCAAATATCAGCAAACACCGACACAGGCAATGGTGCACAAAATCCCTGCGGGTGAGTGCGATACCTGCTCTTTAATGGCGTGGGGATACAATCCCGATATAATGGAGAAAAATCCGTATAAAGGTGCTTATCTCGCCGTGGCGGAAAGCCTCGCAAAGCTCGTTGCCGCCGGTGCGGATTTGAAGCAGGCGTATTTAACCTTCCAAGAGTATTTTCTCTCGCCCGGCAAGGATTCCAAGCGCTGGGGACAGCCGCTTGCCGCTGTATTGGGTGCTTTTAAAGCGCAAAAGGATTTCGGTGTTGCCGCCATCGGCGGTAAGGATTCCATGAGCGGTACTTTCGAATCGCTCGATGTGCCGCCCACCCTTGTCAGCTTTGCGGTGACAACACAGAGTGAAAAGGAAATCATTTCCAATGAATATAAAAAAGCCGGCTCCAATTTGTATCTGATAGCACCGGCATATCATGGTATTGTGCCCGATGCGGACAGCTTGAAAAAAGTATTCGCACGCGTGAAAAAACTTATCGGCGAGGGAAAAGTGCTTTCGGCACAAACACTCCTCGGCGGCGGTGCGGCAGAGGCACTTTTAAAACAGAGCCTCGGCAACCGCATCGGTGTGGCAGTGGCAGAGGATATCAGCTTAGAGGATTTATTCTCTTACCGCTACGGTGCGTTTATTCTCGAAACCGAAAGCGCGCTGGAGGATGCCGCGCTGTTGGGCAAAACCACGGAGGATTTTGCGCTGAGTTATCGCGGTGAGCGCCTTTCACTCGAGGCATTACAGCAGGTGTATGAGCAAAAGCTCGAAGGGGTATATCCGTGTAAAGCTGCCGGCGCACAGGGTAAGATTGAAGTGCCGGATTACCGCGCCGCGGAGCACGCAACTTCACACTTACAGATTGCAAAGCCGCGTGTGCTGATTCCTGTATTTCCCGGTACAAACTGCGAGTATGATTCCATGCGCGCAGTCGAAAGAGCCGGCGCACAGGCGGAAACCATGGTCATTAATAATTTGAGCGCGGCGGGCGTGGCGGAAAGCATCGATTGTTTTGCAAAGCGCCTGGAGCAAAGCCAAATACTCTTTATACCCGGCGGCTTTTCGGGCGGTGATGAACCGGAGGGCTCCGGAAAATTCATTGCGGCATTTTTAAAAAATCCGCAAATCTATGAGCAAATTGAAAAGCTGCTCGCACAGCGTGACGGCTTGATTTTAGGCATTTGCAACGGCTTCCAGGCACTCATTAAGCTCGGCTTGGTGCCTTACGGAAAAATCGTGGAGGACAGCGCCGCTACTTTATCGTTTAACGACATTCAGCGCCACCAGTCCAAAATTGTGCAAACGCGCGTTTTATCCAACAAGTCTCCGTGGCTGGCAATGACCGAGCCGGGAGATGTGTTTGCCGTGCCGATATCGCATGGCGAGGGCAAATTTATATGCGATGAAAAGCTGCTGCAGCAGCTCATACAAAACGGGCAGATTGCCACACAGTATGTGGATGAAAAGGGACAGCCGACCTATGACATTCAGTACAACCCCAACGGCTCTGTATGTGCGGTGGAGGGCATTACCTCGCCCGATGGCAGAGTGCTCGGCAAAATGGGACACAGTGAGCGTTTTGCAAGCGGCCTTTATAAAAATGTGCCGGGCAATTACGATATGAAGCTGTTTGAAAGCGCAGTGAAATACTATCGCTAAAAACTATACAAAAAAACCCTTAAGCGCAAGCCCGGCTGTTATTAAGGATAATAAGCCTCATTTTTATCTTTTTGCACAATAACTGCGTTAAAACACCTCGACAGGCGTCAGCCTTGCCGAGGTGTTTGTGCCTTGTTCTTGCACGAAAAATCTTAAAAATGAGGTGTT
>JAFWGH010000072.1 GCA_017512465.1 Clostridia bacterium | reverse complement strand
CTGCCGGCTGCCGACTGCTGAGCGTTAGCTCGACAAATCCTTATTTGACATTATCCTTCATAAATGGTAATATAAAACAGTATATAATTATATATAGTTTTATTTATATAAAGGGGTATTTTCAATGGCAGTAAAAGCACTTAAATTCGGCGGCAGCTCTTTGGCAAGCGCCGAACAGTTTAAAAAAGTTGCCGAAATTGTAAAAGCAGATGATACAAGGCGATATGTGGTTGCTTCGGCACCCGGTAAGCGTAGTGCGGGTGACATTAAAGTAACCGATATGCTTTATGAATGTTTTAAAGCTGCAAGAAAAAAGCAGGATATTGAGCCGTATTTTTCAAAAATCGAGCAGCGCTACAATGACATTATTAGTGCACTCGGTCTGAATTTTTCACTTGATGAGGAATTTGAAAAAATCAAGTTTGCCATTTCTCACCATGTCGGTGAGGATTACACGGCGTCAAGAGGCGAGTATTTAAACTCCATGATTTTAGCGGCATATTTGGGCTATGATTTTATTGATGCGGAAAACGGCATTTTCTTTAAAGAAAACGGCACCTTTGATTCCGAGCATACCAATGATGTGCTCTCGGAGATTTTAAAGGAGCATGAGCGCGCGGTTATTCCGGGGTTCTACGGCTCTATGCCCAACGGCACGATTAAAACCTTTTCACGTGGCGGCAGTGATATTACCGGCAGCATTGTTGCCAGAGCCGCAGATGCGGAGGTCTATGAAAATTGGACAGATGTTTCCGGTATGCTCATGGCTGACCCGCGTGTGGTTAACAATCCGAAAGTGATTAATGTGATTACCTATTCCGAGTTGCGCGAGCTTTCCTACATGGGAGCAACGGTGTTGCATGATGAGGCGATTTTTCCGGTGCGCGAGGCGCGCATACCGATTAATATTCGCAACACCAATGCGCCGGAAGAGCATGGTACCATGATTGTGCCCTTTGCCGATAAGCCGAATGAGAATATCATTACCGGTGTTGCAGGAAAGGTCGGCTTTTCCATTATCAATATTGATAAAAGTATGATGAATTCCGAAGTGGGATTCGGCAAAAAAGTGCTTAAAGTCATTGAAAATCATGATGTGTGTTTTGAGCATTTACCCTCCGGAATTGATACGATGAGCGTGGTGGTTTCAACTTCCGAAATTGATGCGATTCGAGAGGATATTGTTAATGAAATGTTCCGCAAGACAAAGGCGGATTTCATTAATATTGAAGATGGGCTGGCACTCGTGGCGGTAGTCGGCCGCTCCATGGTACAGCAGGTCGGTACTGCCGGCAGAGTGTTCACGGCATTGGGAAATGCAGGCATCAACATTAAAATGATTGACCAGGGCTCGAGCGAGCTTTCCATCATTGTCGGTGTCAAAGAGGAAGATTATGCAAAAACACTCAATGCAATTTATACCGAATTCGTAAAGGATTAATATGGCAAAGCAAACGACTAAAGAGGAAAAAAAGCAAAGAGAAAAGAATGCGCGCAAAGCCACCTATATCGGGGCGGCTTTGGGCTTATTTGTGGTCGGCGTTATCGGCGTGATTGTTTGGATTTTCGCTTACAGCCCGAATCTTACGGTGTATACTGTCGGTGATTATGAAGTCAAGAAGGACTTTTACACCTGCGTGTATTGTTGTGATACCTTGAAATCCAAAAATTGGTCATTTGAGTATGATTTTGATGCGACGAAAGACCCGTATGAGCAGGAGTATAACTATTACGCCGGCGGCGTGAAGTATGATACTTGGGGAGATTATTTTGAAAAGCTTACCAATGATACCGTGCGTTTTTTGGTGGTGATGAATGACACTGCCGAAAAGGGCGGCTATACCTTCACCGAGAAGGTGCAGGAAAACATTGATGCCGATATGCAGGCGATTGAGGATGAAAAAGAGCCGAAAACCTCTTTTAAGGATTATATGTTGGAGGAATACGGCGCGCCGATTGAAAAAGATACCTATTTGCAGTACTTAACCATGTATTACCGCGCGCGTGAGTTTTACGGTGCGATTACCGAGAGCAAAGCGCTGTTTAATAAATATATCGGCGGGAATGCTTCTGCGTTTGAAAAAGTGTATGAGCAAAAGAAGGAGCGCATTGATGTGGTATCCTTCCGCTATTGCTATTTACCGATGACAGATGAAAACGCCTCTATGATTGATGCACTTAAAAATGCAGACAGCGAGAAGGAATTTAAAGACTTGTGCAATGCATATCATAAGGCGGATGAAAACTATGTAAAAAACGATAAATCGCTGTATAAAAACATGTCCTTGCGCAAAATCAATGATTTAGCGAAGGGCGGCATCACGGATGAGCTTTCCGATGCGGCATGTAAAGCGGGCGATATTTATACCAATGAAGCCACGCTCAATGGGGAGCCGTATATCGACATTGTGTATGTGGTGAAGCCTGCAGGCAAAGATACCACCGCTTACAAAGATACGGATGTGCAAAAGTGGGAATTTGCCGTGATGGGCGAAATGCTTGAGGATTACTATGATGCAAACTATGAAAGCGAGATTTCCGAAAAGGGAATCAAGGAGTTTAGAAAAAGCATCATTGTTCCCAAACAGGATAAAGCATGAAAAAATATTCCGGCTCACTTCTTTTGATTCTTGCCGCCTTTATTTGGGGTACGGCGTTTGTAGCACAGGCGGATGCGGCACAAAGCATACCGCCATTTGCTTTCAGTGCGCTGCGCTCTTTTATCGGTGCGGCCGTGCTGCTTATCTTTATTGTACTGAGCCGCCGGCTTCAAAAGAAAACTGCGCCGCCTGTCGCATGGCGCAAGCTTGTACTTGCCGGTGTAATTTGCGGCGTGGTGTTATGTATCGCCATGAATTTGCAACAGGTCGGTATCAGTGTATATCCGGAGGATGTGAATAATATTCCCGGGCGCTCCGGCTTTTTAACGGCAATGTATGTCGTCCTCGTGCCGATTAGCGGACTGTTTTTTCGCAAAAAAGTCCCGCCTCCGGTGTGGTTCGCCACCCTGCTTGCCGTACTTTCGCTGTGGCTGTTATGTTTAAAAAACGGTTTTGGCGGCATTTATTTGGGCGATGTGTTAATGTTTATTTGCGCACTCGCATTCACTGCACATATTATCACAGTCGATATTTTCGGCACTGAGGTGGATGGCGTGATGCTTTCGTGTGTGCAGTTTTTTGTGGCGGGCGTTATCAGCTGCCTTATCAGTGTAATTTTTGAAACACATGTGAGCTTTCAGGTTATTACGGATGCGTGGCTGCCTATACTTTATGTAGGTGTGCTTTCAAGCGGCGTTGCCTATACACTGCAAATTATCGGACAAGCGCATACCGAGCCTGCAGTCGCATCCATTTTAATGAGCTTGGAGAGCGTGTTTGCTGCGCTCGGCGGCTGGGTTGTGTTTCATGAAGCGCTTTCGGGCAGAGAACTGCTCGGTTGTGCATGCATGTTTGCGGCGGTCATACTCTCACAAGTGCCACAATTTACGGAAAGGAAAAAATCATGAGCTTAACTTCAAAGTTATTATCGGCAGCGGTTACTATCGGCGCTGCGGCTGCGCTCAATTACGGACTTAAAAAGGTTGCCGAAAAGGCAGAGCAAACGCAGCAGGGGCAAGAAGCAGCACCGGATTCGGAAAAAGAAATCATCGGCACGGCGCAATCAAAAATCAGCTTAAAGCGCGATGAAAACAGTGTTTGGAGTTATACCATGACCAAAAAGGGTGTGGTCAAGCCGCATGAGAACACCGAGCAAACCGGTATGCAAAACTTCCACTTTATTCCGCTTAAAGACGGGGTAACCGAATTGGAGTTTGATTATAAGCCGAAGGGCGCTGCACATGCCGCGCAGACCATAACCTATAATATAGAGGTAAGAAACGGTAAAGTCATCCGCTGTGATGCGGCGGGGGATTTAGAAATGATTGATAAAGCACAAAAAGAGTGAGTATTCCTCTCACCCGCTTGACAAAGTGCGCGTAAAGTGTTAATATTGATTTAGCAAAATTAATTTGCTTACAAACTATTTGGAGGCTTTGATGATGTCAATTTATGATTTTAGTGTAAAAACCAGAAAAGGCGAGGATTTTGAGTTAAGTGCCTATGAGGGTAAAGTGATGCTCATTGTCAACACGGCAACCGGCTGCGGCTTCACCCCGCAGTATGAAGGCTTGGAAGAGATGTATGAAAAGTATCATGAAAAGGGCTTGGAAATATTGGATTTTCCCTGTAACCAGTTTAAGGGACAGGCACCGGGCAGCGATGAAGAGATTCATGAGTTTTGTACGCTCAAATACAATACACAGTTTGACCAATTTAAAAAGATTGATGTTAATGGTGAAAACGAAGCGCCGCTGTACACTTTCTTAAAAGAGCAGGCTCCTGCCGAAGAAGTTAGCGGCATTAAGAATAAGCTGGCGATGAAAGCAATTTCCAAATTGAGCGATTCCACCCAAAAGGAAAGTGATATTAAATGGAATTTCACCAAGTTTTTGGTTGACCGCTCCGGTAAAGTGATTGCGCGCTACACACCCACCACAGCACCCAAAGAGATTGAAAAGGATATTGTAAAGATTATTTAGTTATGGATAAAGACTTGTTAAAAATCAGTGATTTGTTATGTTTTCCGCTGTACCTTTCCGCTAAGGAAGTTACCTGCATGTATAATCAAAAGCTCAAACCGCTGAATTTAACCTATACCCAGTACATCGTGATGATGTATTTTTGGGAAGTAAAATGCTCGAATTTAAAAGAAATATCAAAAACACTGATGCTCGATTCGAGCACCTTAACGCCGATTTTAAAGAAGCTTGAAAATAAAGGCTTTTTGCAGCGTGCGCGCTCGTGTGAGGATGAAAGGCATCTCCACATCACCTTGACCGAGGCGGGTGAGCGCTTAAAAGAAGAAGCGCTGCCGATTCGCGATGAAGTGGGTAAGTGTGTGGCTTTAGATGATGAAGAAAAGCAGCAATTACAAGTGATTACCATGAAGATAATTGCAAAGCTGCGTGAGCAGGATGTGTAAAACCTGCACAGATAGGAGTAGTATGTACGATATCATTATTATTGGCGCCGGACCTGCCGGTTTAAGCGCCGCAATCTATGCTTTAAGAGCTTCCAAAACCGTTTTGGTGCTCGAGGCAAATACCTACGGCGGGCAAATTGTGAATACTCCGGATATTGAAAATTATCCGGTAGAGGAGCACATTTCGGGCTTTGAATTTGCCACCAAGCTCTATACCCAAGCCGCTAATTTGGGAGCGGAGCTTAAGTTTGAGCGCGCATTGTCCGTAGAGGGCGAGGCAGTAAAAACCGTGCGCACCGCGAAAAACAGCTATGAAGCAAAGGCGGTTATTATAGCGAGCGGTGCCGAAAACCGCAAGCTTGGTGTTGCGCGCGAGGAGGAAATGGTCGGTAAGGGCATTTCTTATTGCGCCACCTGTGATGGTGCCTTTTACCGCAATAAAAAGGTGGCGGTTGTTGGCGGCGGAGATACCGCTTTTGAGGATGCCGCGTATTTGGCGGATATTGCCGATACCGTGTATTTGATTCACCGCAGAGATACTTTTCGTGCCGCGCATACCACGGTGGAAAAGCTCCAAAGCAGGGAAAATGTGCAATTTGTATTAAACAGTACCGTGGAAGAGCTCTTAACCGATAAAAAGCTGGTCGGGATTAAAGTGCGCGACAAAGCGGGAAACGAGAGCGAGATTGCGGTGGATTGCTTGTTTGTTGCAGTCGGCAGAATCCCGGAAAACAAAGACTTCAAAAATGTTCTCTCTCTGGATAGTGAAGGCTATGCCGTGGCGGGAGAGGATTGTATAACCGATTCCCAGGGTGTTTTTGTGGCAGGAGATAACCGTGTTAAGGATGTCAGGCAACTGGTGACCGCTACGGCGGATGGCGCAGTTGCTGCAACGAATGCGGTCAAATATCTCAATGCTTTAACATAATGTAATGAAAGGAAGTGTGATAGATGGAGATTACAAAACAAACCATTATCGGCGATATGCTTGGGTATGACCAGGGCATTGCCATGGTATTGATGCAGCAGGGAATGCACTGTGTCGGGTGCCCCGCTTCTGCCGGCGAGAGCTTGGAAGAGGCATGCATGGTTCACGGTCTGGATGCCGATGAGGTATTAAAGGCAGTTAACGAGTATGTTGCAAATAAATAAAGCATAAAAAAACGAGGCGATGCCTCGTTTTTTTGTTTTAATGTCTTTAGACTGTTCCGCCGCGCGGAACAAACAACCACCCGCTATGCGGGTGTGCAACAAAAGTTATACAAAAAATTCTCCAATCTGATACAATAAGGGTGTTCGAGCCTTAGAGAAAAGAAAGGAGAATTTCATG
>JAFWGH010000071.1 GCA_017512465.1 Clostridia bacterium | reverse complement strand
GAACCAACTGCGGTGGTTTTGCTCGCTTCGCTCGCCTAACTAAAAAAAAGTGGATAAAATCCAAGTAAATACAATAATCTTTGTATTTGTCGGGTTTGCGGAGCAAACAAAGAGTAAGAGTGAATTGGATGTTCAAAAAAGCCGCTGTAAGCGGCTCAACCGCTTTCTACCTCCCCTTGATGAGGGGAGGTGGGCGCGTTCACAGCGCTCGGAGGGGTAGAAAAGTTGGACAAAATCAGTGTAAACTTTTTAATCCATGCACCTCCACAAATCCTTGTTTGACTAAACTCCCTGCATATGATAAGATAAAATTGTTTTATATCAACTGTAAAGAGGTGCAAAAACATGAGTTGGTTTCGCGATACTTTCGGCATAAACATACAAGATACCGTATGCCCCAATATTTACCAAAGCGGCGGAATACGCATCAGCGTTATTACCGAGCGCTTAATCCGCGTGGAGCGGCAAAGCGAGGCATGCTTTTGCGACAAGCCCACCCAAGCTGTGCTGCACAGAGATTTGGGAAAGGTAGCATTTCATGTCGCGCGCAAAAACGGCATGATTTGCATCAATACCGCGTATGCACGCTTAATTACGGATGAAAACACGGGCGCACTGCGCCAAATCAAGCTCAAAGGCGGTTATACCGTTACCGATATTCACGAGGGCAATCTCGGGGGCACGGTGCGCACACTCGACAACACCGCCGGCGCAGTGAAATTGGGTGAAGGCATACTTTCCAAAAACGGCGCTGCGATGATAGATGATTCCGCTTCCTTAACCTTGGAGGAGGACGGCAGGGTTTTACCGCGCAGAAAAAAGGGCAGCGATATTTATTATTTCCTTTATGGACATGACTATCTTGCAGCGGTGCAGGATTTTTACCGCATTACCGGTGCCACACCGCTCATTCCCCGCTTTGCGCTCTCGAATTGGTGGAGCCGCTATAAAGCCTATACGGGGGAGGAATATTTGGCGCTGATGCACCGCTTTCGGGATGAAGAAATACCGATTAGTGTTGCCACAGTGGATATGGACTGGCACTGGGTAGATATTAAAAAGCGCTTCGGCAAGGATGCCATGGTACCCGATAAGAAGCGCCGCGGTGCCCGCTATATCTTTGAGTATCTCGCCACCCCGGGGTGGACAGGATATTCCTGGAATACGGAGCTGTTCCCCGATTACAAAGCATTCTTAAAAGAATTGGGCGAGATGGGGCACAAAGTCACCCTCAATCTGCACCCGGCAGAGGGCGTGCGCTTCTTTGAAGATATGTATGATGAATTTGCCGATTTCATGGGTGTGGATAAAGCAAAAAAAGAAAAAATCCGTTTTGATATTTCCGACCCGAAATTTTGGGAAGGGTATTTCAAATTCTGCCACCATAAATACGAAGAGGAAGGCGTTGCCTTTTGGTGGATGGATTGGCAGCAGGGCAGCGACTCTCCCGTTAAGGGTTTAGACCCGCTGTGGGCGCTCAACCACTACCACTTGCTCGACAACGGCAGAAACGGCAAGCGCGGCTTAATCCTCTCGCGCTTTGCAGGCGCCGGTTCCCACCGCTATCCGCTCGGCTTTTCGGGCGATACGCGCATGAATTGGCCCTGCCTGCAGTTCCAACCCTATTTTACCGCCACGGCATCAAACATCGGCTACAGCTGGTGGAGCCACGATATCGGCGGACACATGCTGGGATATAATGATGATGAGCTGTATACACGCTGGGTGCAGTTCGGTGTGTTCAGTCCGATTATGCGCCTGCACTCCTCCAATAACGAATTTATGGGCAAGGAGCCTTGGCGCTACAGCGATGAGGCGGGCAGGCTTGCGATAGAAGCGCTGCGCTTGCGCCACCGACTGCTGCCGTATATTTACACCATGAATTACCGCACACATACCGAAGGGCGCGCACTCATTGAGCCGATGTATTATCATTATCCGGAAAATGAGAACGCATACACAGTGCCGAATGAATACTTTTTCGGCTCCGAGCTGATTGCGGCACCCATTACCGAAAAAAGAGATAAAATCACCTTGCTTGCCGGCACGGAAATTTGGCTGCCCGCCGGCAGATTTACCGATATTTTCACCGGCAGAATCTACGAAGGCGAAGGCAGGCGCAAGGTGTACCGCGACTTGTCAAACATACCGGTGCTGGCAAAAGAGGGCGCGATTATTCCCCTTGCGGCAGACGGCAGACACAATGCTGTCGACAATCCCGCCGCGATGGAATTGCTCTTATACCGCGGCAACGGCAAGTTTACACTTTATGAGGATGACGGTGAGAGCATGGCATACCGCGACGGCGCTTTTGCCGAGACCGATTTTACACTGTGCGAGAGTGAAAACAAGCTCACCTTTGAAATTGCGCCGGTGCGCGGCGATGTATCGCTTGTGCCGAAGGTGCGCAGTTATACGCTCTCCTTTAAAGACATTTGCAGTGCCAAGAGCATCACAGTCTATATCAACGGCAGAAGGGTGAAAACCGACAGGCAAAGCAAGGCTTTTGTTAAGCTCGTGCTTAGCATAAGACCGACCGATAGAGTTAAAATTACCCTTTCCGGCATCGAAGCCGCCTGCAACCCGCCGGTAAAAGAAGCGCTCACGGATTTGATTTCACGCTTCCAGGGCTCAAATGCGAAAAAACAGATGCTGTTCCGCAGCCTGTTTAAAGACGGCAGCGCACCCGCGGGCATTTCCGCTGCAGCGGCAGGTGCCATTATGGAGATATTGGAAGGCTGAGAACGCAATGGCAAAGAAAAAGAAAGAGGATATCACCAATGTGATGCGCATAGCCGCGGCTGCGGGTGTTACATATCGGGACTATGCCTATGATAATTTGATTTTAAATGCCGAGGAGGTTGCCGCCGCTTTGGGGCAGGAGGTCGGCAGGGTATTTAAAACCCTTGTCACCGTGGCAAAAAGCGGAAAATACTATGTATTTATGGTACCGGCGGCAGCCGCATTGGATTTAAAAAAAGCCGCCAAGGCGGCAGGCGAAAAGAGTGTGGAAATGATACCGCAAAAGCAGCTTTTCCCTCTGACAGGCTATGTGCACGGCGGCTGTCCCCCCATCGGCATGAAGCGGCAATTTGCCACTTATATTGACAGCTCTGCCGCAGCGTATGAAACCATCTTTTTCTCCGCCGGCAAGGTCGGCAGGCAAATCGAAATGTCCTTATCGGATTTGCAAAAAATCTATCCGGTAAGCCCGGCTGTTATTCAGCGCTAAAGTTAATGATGATAAAACATGCGAGGATATATTGATATCTGTCAATATGTCCTCGCTTTTTTATCTACCGTATTTAGTATGCGGGATAAAATAATATACATAATATTGTTGACTGTGAAAATTATAAATGTTATAATATTATGAAAAATGTCGCATTGTATCCTTTGAAAACTCACATGCGCAATCTATTCCACGGAGGAAATATTTTTAATGAAACTCAGTATCCTATATGCTGTTGAAACAGAAGATTTTGAGCAAAGCGCTCTTTCCTACCTCTCCCAGTTACCGGCGGGTGATGCCGAATTTATCATGGTAGACAGGGTCTGCTCCGAGCAGAGCAAACAAACCGCTCTTAAACTGCAAAAGCAGTTTGGCTCTGTCTCCTATTTTGAGGAGACTGAAGCGGGGCTTGCCGCTGTTTATAACCGCTATTGCGAAAAATTGACAGGCGAGATTATCAACTTTTCCAATTCTCACTTAACACTCGACCCCGGCGCACTCGGCATAGTGCTCTCGGCGCTGTCGGGCAACATAAAAATCGCCGGCTGTTTGAGCCGTGACAGCGGTTCTTACACCCACCCGAAATTGATTGAAAGCCTTTCGGATAAAGAAATTGTCGCTTTTGAGGGCAATCCCATGATTGCGGATTTATTCTTTTGCGGCTATTTCTTCCGCCGTGAAGTATGTGAGAAATTCCGCTTTAATGAGCGTGTCAGCGAATATGACTGCGGCACCTTTTATATTCTCGATGTTGCGCTGAATGCACCGCAGACTTGCGGCGCAAAAGAAATGGTATTTTTAAAGAATGCCACCATCGGCTACGATGAGATGTATGCCCAGCGCGCGATTGACCGCTTCGGTTCGCATGATTTATTGTGGTATACCGATGCCTTTAAAAATCACTACATTCCGCTTTTAAAAGCGCAAAAGGAGCAAAAAGGAGAAGTGCCGCTGTTTTTGCAGACCGCACTGTTTTACTGTGCTTCCTTCCGCTTTTTAACCAATATGGACGGCAGAAACACCGAGCTGCTGATCGGTGCGGATTTGGAGGAGTTTATCGATACAGTCAGCGAAGCGCTGCAATACGTGGATGATTCGATTCTCACCAAGGATTCCAACCACTGCCAATTCCGCATCACCTATAAGATGGCATATTTGTTAATGCACATTAAATATAAGGATAGACCCGAGGACTTTGATATGCGCTTTGATGTTGCCAACAACCGTGTCTTTGCGATTATGAACGGCTATGTGTACAACATCAGCAACGCTGTACAGGTTAATGCCATCAATTATGTAAACGGTGAATTAACCTTTGATTTAGCCTATATGTACTCGCAGCTTCTTGAGGCGCACCCCGGCTGTATTCACGCGTTTGTCAACGGCAAAGAGGTGGCTATCGAAGAAAACCAAATTTATTCTTTGACAAAATATTTTACCGTTCCCGCCTTTAAAAAATACACTTACTACTTAAAGTGCAAAATTGACCCTTCCAAAACCACGGAAATCAAGTTTATTTTGGAATTTAACAACAAAAAAATCCTCATGCCCTTCCAGTTCTTAAAACCCGGCGCGCGCTTAACCACCAAGTATCCGCACGCCTATTGGTCATATAAGGACATCACGGTATATTATCTGGATAAAAAGCTGATTATCACGCCGCGCTCGAAGGCGAAAAATATCAAAAAAGAAATACATTTCTTCTTTGATTTGCTGCGCTATTCGCTCGGCTCATTTAAAATCAAGATGCCGCTCATTCGCTTCTTGTACTGGCTGCTCTACCCGATTTACGGGCACAGGCGCATTTGGCTGTATTTTGATAAGCTTTATAAGGGCGGCGACAACGGCGAATACGCCATCACCTATGCCGCCGGGCAAAAAGACCATATTCACCACTACTATGTGCTCAACGGTGATTCCTATGACTTTAAGCGCATTCGCAAAAAAGGTATTAAAATGCTTAAGTTTAATTCCCTGCGCCATAAACTGATGAGTCTTTATGCCGAAAATATTGTGGCAACTCACCCCGACATTATGTGGTTCTGCGGCTACAGCGTCATTTTGGAACACGGCTTTAGAGATAAGTTTAGCGGCAATATTATTTGTATCGCACACGGCATTACCATTCAAAAGAATGCCGAAGTGCAGTGCCGCTCTTATGATAATACACAGTTCTACACCACCACTTCAAAATATGAGGTTGCCCACATCCAAAAACCGGCTTACGGCTATGAGGCGGATGAAATTGCCCTGACCGGTCTTGCGCGGTTTGACGGGCTTAAGAGCAATGACCAAAAGCAAATCCTCATCACTCCGACCTGGCGCAAGAGCTGCTGCGGTACCGGTATGCTCAATGAGGTTAAGGGATATAATCCGCTGTTCAAGCAATCGGCATATTTCAAGGTGTATAACTCGCTGATTAACGATAAAAAGCTCATTGACTGCGCGGAAAAGACAGGCTACAAGCTTATCTTCCTGCTCCACCCCGCCATGAGCTCACAGATTTCGGACTATGATACGAATGACTATGTAGAGCTCATTCAAGCGAGCGGCGATATGAGCTATGAAAAAATCTTAACCGAGTCCAGCCTCATGGTTACCGACTATTCGGGTGTGCAATATGACTTTGCCTACCAGCGCAAGCCGCTTGTATACTACCACCCCTCGGCATTGCCGCCGCGCTTTGAAGAGGGTGCGCTCAAATATGATACCATGGGCTTCGGTCCGATTTGCACGGAAAACGATGAAATTGTCGACACGCTGTGCAAATATATGGAAAACGGCTGTCAAATTGAAGAGGAATACAAACGCCGCGCCGATGATTTCTTTGCATTTGATGATTTTAACAACGCCGAGCGTATTTACAACGCCATTTCGGAATTTACCGAAAGAATGAAGAAATAATGGCAAATAACAGAATTTTTAAATGGGATAATGCAAAAGCTCTTTTAATCTTTCTCGTTGTATTCGGTCACTGCGCAGAACCCTTTACTGCAGAGGGTTTTGCGCCTGTTTTTAAGAGCATATTTTTCATTATTTACACTTTTCACATGCCCGCTTTTATCTTTATTTCGGGCTTATTTTCCAAGCACACGGTAAATGAAGAGCACTTTGCGTGGCAAAAGCTGCTGCCGTTTCCGGTAATGGCGTTTATTCTCAAGCTCTTTTACAGCGCAAAAGATGTGTGGCAGGAAAAGTCACTGTCTGCCGCAAACCTATCCGTCTTTTCTAATATTGTATGGTTTTTATTTGTGCTGTTTGTGTTTTATGCGCTGATGTACCTGCTTAAACATGTCAATCCCAAGCTTGTACTCGTGTTTTCCGTTGTTTTTGCTTGCGTGTGCGGGTATGATAAGCATATTAATGATGTATTTGCGCTTTCAAGAATCATTGTTTACTTCCCGTTTTTTGCGGCAGGATATTATGTGTCCGAACAGAAGTTGCGCGAAAAGCTCGGCACTAAAAAAATCAAGCTTGCGGGAGCGGCGGTTTGGTTAATCTTTATTGTCGTGTGTGTGCTCTTTATTAATGAGTTATACGCCTTCAGACCGCTTATCACCGGCAGAAATCCCTATGAGAAATTAGGGCAATACGCTTATTTCGGCGGCGCTTTGCGCCTCGCCTATTACGGCATATGCGCACTGCTTTTGGCAGGCTTCTTCTCGCTGGTGCCGAACCGCAAAATCCGCTTTGCGCAGTATATCGGGCAACATACCCTCTCCATTTACTTTTGGCACTTACCGCTTGTGGAGCTGCTTTTTGATACCGGTATCGCTTACCGCTTGCAAGAGCATTTGCGCACCGCGTTTCTGCTTCCGGTTTTGTTGCTCATTGCCTTAGCGCTTTGTGCACTATTGGCATCACCGCCGTTTAACTACCCGCTCAAACTGATTAGAAAAGGTGTGGAAACGCTATGGAAGAAACTCAATTAAGCATTTCGCGGCGCCTGTTTGCGCTACAGGATAAAGAATATGCGGCGTTTTCGGCGAAGTTGATTCCGAATATTGCACCCGAGAGCATTATCGGCGTGCGCCTGCCTGCGCTGCGTGCGCTTGCAAAAGAACTTACCGGCACGAAACAGGCGAAAGCATTTTTGCACACCCTGCCCCACCTCTATTTGGAAGAGTATCATTTGCACTCGTTTTTGATTGCGAAAGAAAAGGATTTTGAAGAATGTATCCGACAAGTCGAGCGCTTTTTGCCCTATATCGATAACTGGGCAACCTGCGATTCCCTGCGCCCTGCATGCTTTAAAAGAAATAAAGAGGCTTTATTGCCGTATATCGAAAAATGGCTTCGCAGTGAGCATCTTTATACCGTGCGCTTTGCTATCGGTATGCTGATGTGTCACTATTTGGATGAGGCGTTTGAGCCGGTGTATTTGCAGTGGGTCGCTGCCATACACCGCGAGGAATACTATTTGAATATGATGCGCGCATGGTACTTTGCCACTGCCGCCGCCAAGCAATATGAGGCTACCGCAGCGCTCATACAGAGCAAAACACTCGATGCTTTTACCCAAAACAAGGCAATTCAAAAGGCGGTAGAGAGTTTTCGCGTTACGCCGGAGCATAAAGAGCAGTTTAAAAAATATAAAATAAAGTAAAATGCAAAAAAGTATTGACTTACTTTGATGAATGTGTTATATTATTTGAGCGTTAAAACGCTGGTGTAGCTCAGTTGGTAGAGCAGCTGATTTGTAATCAGCAGGTCGGGGGTTCGAGTCCGTCCACCAGCTCCAATTCCATAATATATGGGAGAGTTCCCGAGTGGCCAAAGGGAACAGACTGTAAATCTGTCGGTTGTTACCTTCGGTGGTTCGAATCCACCCTCTCCCACCAGTAAGTGTGTTCATAACGGATTTGTTATGAACACACTTATTTTTTTGTGGCGTGAAATGTTCTTATGCGCTGAGGTATTCTACCGTAACGCCCTGTCTGGTGTCCGCAATATAGGATTCCTGTTCAATTTCTTCAGGAAGTTCCAGTGTCCCGATAAAGCGGTAATAAATCACGATTCTTTGTGTGTAGGTTTTTGAAGTTCCCTCTTTTTCATACACATCAATGTGGTCAATCAATTCGCGAAGCATGGGAGCCGTCAAGGTCTGCATTTCCATAAACCTTCGGATAGATTTAATGAAATCCTCCTTGTTTTGTTTCATCTCATCAATCTTTGAAAGTCGCTCGCTATACTCTTTGATTATTGCCTTGTTATCAAACTGCTCTTTTTCATATTTGCGAGATAACTGCATGAACATTTCATCGCTCAATTTACCGCTGACATTATCTTCATAAATCTTTGCCAACAAATCGGTGAGCGTGACATTTCGGGCAACGGTTTTAGCCAGTGTCTTTTCCAAATGCTTTTGTTCTGAGAGCATATCCGAATTGACCTTTTGCGCAAGAATTTGAGCAAAACTTTCTTCGTAACACTCCAAGTATTTTGCGAGCCTTCGCAGCTCCATCATTACAATTTGTTCCACGGCATCTGCACGGATATAGTGCCTTGACTGACAATCTCCGCGCGTGTCTTTATAGTAGTTG
>JAFWGH010000070.1 GCA_017512465.1 Clostridia bacterium | reverse complement strand
CACCCTAAAATCGGCAGATTTTTTGTCAGAATAAAGCAAAATAGTCGCTTAAGGCTGACGCCTAAGCGACTATTTTAATGCAATTATGGCGAAAAAGATGCGATTTGAGGGCTAACCTTCGTTACGGGGACTCACCTTTTAGACATACCCATTTATTTTAATCTTTTTTGTCCTGCTCAAACAGATGAAAGGATGCGTATATTTCCTTGCGCTGCGCGGCGCTTTCAAGCGTCTTACCGCTATCCGGTTTTCTTTCACCCGAGAGAACTTTTTTAATATACTCTGCCATCACTGCCGCTTGAGATTTATGCTCCAAAGCGGCTTTTTTTGCTATGGTCCGCTTTGCCTGTGCCAAAACCGAGCGCTCGCTTTGCGTGAACTCTCCTCTTTCGGCAAGATATTTGATTTGCCGCTTTCTGTCGGCATCTTTTTTGCCGAAGTTTCCGGATGCCATCATATCACACATCATTTTTTCAAGCAAAGCATCCTCCGCTTCACCCTGCCAGCACCTGTATGGTGCTCCGAGATAGCGATTGCCGCACGAGCTCAACAGGCAGGCAAAATGCCATAAGCCGTAAGACTTTAACTTGCTCTCAAACAGTGCCGTAAACTCTTCAGAACTAAGTGAAGCCTCAAACATCATCCAATCACATAAATGGCGCAAGCCGATACCCTCTTTCATCATATGCGAAAGTGTATGCAGCAGCAAAATCATGCCATGATGAAAAGTGTCGGGGATTTTTACCGTGCCCTGCCCCTCATTGTAATCGGTAGCGGTTTCTACCAAATCGCCAAATACATCCGCTTCTATGCGGCTGCCGATTTGATTTTTCGGAATCCCGTTGATGGTGCGGTGCAACTCCAAAAACACCTCATCTTTTTGATAGACAACATGTTTTCCGCCGTCCTCTACCCACACATACCCGTTATCTTTCAAAACCGCTTCGCACCGCGCAAAATCTGCCTCATTTACATAAAAATCAACATCTCCGCCCGTGCGCAGCTCCGGGTGCGGGTAATACCGTGCCGAAGCAATGCCCTTAAAGCATATATAGGGTATCCCGTTTTGTGTCATCAAATTATCTAATTGCACATGTGCATAATTAATGCCTATCGTTGTCGAAAGGCAACGGCGGGCATATTTGGCGGCTTTTTCACGCAACATTTCATCGCTCACACAGGCTTTGGAATGCTCAAAAACGATAGGGAATACCTTGTGTGCATCGGCTTCCCTAAATAAAGCTTTCCAATCACTGCACTGCCACTTTGCCTCTTTTTCAAAAAGTGCGGCAGATAAACAGGAGAGCAATTGAGTTTGTGTTTCATTTAATGCTGTCATTGTAGTTTTTTCAGATTTTCGTTTTCTTCTTTAATGGATTTGATTTTTGTCAATCCCTTTATCGCTCTAAACAGAATGAGAAAAGGAATGAGTATTTTTGTCTTATAGATGCGCGGATATTCTACTTTACAGCGCTCCATGTCAAACAATCGATTTGCCCAATACCGGCGCCTGCCGGCGGGAGAAGTATCAACTGTTCCGATTTTGTTTTTCATTCTGTTTTGTGCAAGTATGTCCGCCGTGCCGTATGTTCCGGCTTGAAAAACATACTCTAAAATGTTTTCCTGCTCGGGTGTGAAATCGGCATCTTCCGTGCCGAATGCCGTTTGTGCGAGCATGCGCATCTCGCTTTCAAATGCATCCGCTTCGATTTTCTCTAATTCCCGTGCAATATATTCTGTATCCATGGTGGCTGATTTTGCCCGATTGTACACATAGATATCGATTAAAAAACGTATGCCTATGCCGCTGTTTTTATAATGCTTTAATGCATGTGATATCATAAAAACATAAAAGTCTTCTTCTGAAAAATGATAGCCGAAAGCATTATCGCTATCTTTTATCAATCTCTCTTTCACATCTTTATAATACGCATAGAGTACCGTGTTGTTTGGGTGATACAAAGCGCGATGCATTTCAAAATTAAAACACGGTGCTTTCTCATACTCCATCACTTGACCGGAGTCACTCAGTTTCCTTTGATAGCCGTGAGAGAGCATATACTGTTCCACCTGCTTCTCAAAATCGGCATCAAATAAAATATCATTGTCGGCAAATTCACGCAACTCAGCTCTCGGATAATACTCTTTGAGTATGATGCCTTTTAACGGCATATACCATATGCCGTTCTCTTCTAAAAAAGAAAGGATATTGGCTCTTTCTGCCGCAAAATTCATATCACGGTACACGGCTTTCATCTGCTCTGCAGACCAGCGCGCATACTGCTCCGAACTCATTTCTTTGAGATGTTCTGCCAATGCATAGGAAACGAGCGCAGTAATGCTATGCTCTTTACAAAGCGTGTAAAGAGCATCCAAATCCATACTTTCTATTCTGTTTTTATCTGCCTTCACCTTATTGACTGCACAAGCCAAGAGGTAAAGCACATCATTGTACAGCGTATTCATGCCTCGTTCGCCTTTTTGTCAACTTCGTTGTCGTTACAAATTAAAAATTTTGAAATCAGAAATGAGCGTTTTTGCTCTTTTTATCTAATAAAGCAATCACACTTTTCATTTTGCATTTTAATTTCTACATTGCTAAAAATCTCGCTCATTAAATGTCATATAATCCAAAAGAATGTATAACAGGATTCCTAAACAGCAGCCGAGCGTATTATGAATGATGTCATCCGTTTCCACCCAGCCGAGTTTAAAGATGAACTGTACAATCTCTATCAACAAACTCAACGCTGCGCTGAAAGCGATAATCGGCCACTTTTTGTAATTAATTTTCCTCGTATCAATCAAACAGTACAAGAACCCGATTGGAATAAAAAATGCAACATTCATGATGATTTCTCGTGTTTTTTCCGTATTGCCGTCTCTTATCATCTTATAGGAATAAAACGGTATCAGACTCAAACCGGCTGTTGACTCATCTGAACTTCGCCTAATGACCGTCGTATAAATCACCATTGCCACATAGATAAAAAACGCTGTCAGGGCAATAATTTGGAAAGCCTTTTTGTTGCGTTTCATAAAGTGTTTTAAGAGCAAAAAGCCCAAAGAAATGATAAAAATCACCGCTGCAAGAGTCCAATAATCCCAAGCATACATATAAAATGCTTTGTGAATAAGGTTCAAAATTTTACTTAGCAACAGTTTTAGGTCATACAGAAAAGTCATTAATTAGGTCTCCTTCATTCTGTTTGAATGTATGTGTAACAAATAATAATGAAGCTCGAAAAGTGCGTTTTCACTAAACTGCTTACGATTACTCAGCGATTGCCATACATCTGTTCATAGTAGTTTTGATATTCTCCGGAAATAATGTTTTCCCACCACTCTTTGTTGTCCAAATACCACTGAATGGTTTTTTTGATGCCGACTTCAAAGGTGGTTTCGGGTAGCCAGCCGAGTTCGTTATGAATCTTAGTCGGGTCAATTGCATAGCGCATATCGTGTCCCTTTCGGTCGGTTACATGTGTAATTAAATCCTCACTCTTACCGAGCTCTTTACAAATGAGCTTAACAATATCGATATTGCGCATTTCATTGTGCCCGCCGATGTTGTAAACCTCACCGACCCTGCCCTTGTGAATAATTAAATCGATTGCCTTGCAATGGTCTTCCACATACAGCCAGTCACGCACATTTAAGCCTTCTCCGTAGACCGGCAGCGGCTTGTCATTAAGCGCATTGGCAATCATGAGCGGAATCAGCTTTTCGGGAAAATGATACGGACCGTAATTGTTTGAGCAGCGGCTGATAGTTACCGGAAGTCCATAGGTGCGGTAATAGGCAAGCACAAGCAAATCCGCTCCCGCTTTGGAAGAGGAATACGGAGACGAAGTGTGAATCGGCGTTTCCTCGGTAAAGAGCAAATCCGGTCTGTCGAGCGGCAAATCACCGTAAACTTCATCCGTAGATACTTGATGATAGCGTGTAATACCGTATTTTCTGCAAGCATCCATTAAGGTCTGTGTGCCCAAAATATTGGTTTTTAAGAAAATGCCCGGATCCTCAATGGAGCGATCAACATGCGATTCGGCGGCAAAGTTCACCACGATGTCCGGCTTTTCCTCTTCAAAAAGCTTTTCCACTGCTTCTCTGTCGCAAATGTCCGCCTTGACAAAGCGAAAATTCGGCTTGTCCATTACACCGGCAAGGGTGGACAGATTGCCCGCATATGTGAGCTTGTCCAAACAAATGATGCGGTAATCCGGATATTTATTTAACATATGAAAAATGAAATTTGAGCCGATAAAGCCGGCACCGCCTGTTACGATAATCGTCATTTTTTACCTCTTTCCGGTTAAATCTAAACCATTTGAAATGTTAATCTCTATAAAACAAGTCTCTTGTATAGACTTTTTCTTTTACATCTTCCAAACAAGTATTATAGCGGTTTGCAATAATGACCGTACACTTCTCTTTGAAGGTATTTAAATCATTCACCACACGGCTGCCAAAGAAGGTTGACCCGTCTTGCAAAGTCGGCTCATACACAATTACGCTCACACCTTTTGCTTTAATACGCTTCATAATGCCCTGAATGGCGCTTTGGCGGAAATTATCGGAGCACGACTTCATGGTTAAGCGGTATACACCGACTGTGATATCCTTTTCCATCGCCGCATCATAAGCACTGCTTTGCCCGTAAGCACCCGCTTTTTCAAGCACTCTTTGGGCAATAAAATCTTTTCTGGTGCTGTTGCTTTGCACAATAGCGCCAATCATATTTTGCGGCACATCGTCATAATTTGCGAGAAGTTGTTTCGTATCCTTCGGCAGGCAATAGCCTCCGTAACCGAAACTGGGATTGTTATAATGGTCTCCGATGCGCGGGTCTAAGCAAACACCCTTTATAACAGATGCGGTGTCAATCCCCTTTAATTCCGCGTAGGTATCGAGCTCATTAAAATAAGAAACACGCAGTGCCAAATAGGTATTTGCAAAAAGCTTTACGGCTTCCGCTTCGGTAAAGCCCATCATTAAAACGGGAATATCCTGTTTCTCCGCGCCCTCGACAAGCAAAGCCGCAAAGGACTGTGCCGCCGCAAGTTGTGCGGCATCCTCCGGATCTGTGCCCACAATGATGCGGGAAGGATACAAATTATCATACAACGCTTTGGTTTCTCTTAAAAATTCCGGACTGAATAAAATCTTTTTGGTATTATATTTCTTCCTGACCGCTTCGGTATACCCCACCGGAATGGTGGATTTTATAATCATATAGACATTCCGATTATATTCCAACACGCTTTCAATGACCGCTTCTACGGCAGAGGTGTCAAAATAATTCATTTGGCTGTCATAATTTGTCGGTGCTGCAATTACGACAAAATCAGCATCTGTATATGCCTGTGCGGCGTCTAAAGTGGCAGTGAGGTGCAGCTCTTTTTCGACAAAGAACTTTTCAATATATTCATCCTGAATCGGCGAAATTCTTTGATTAATTAAATCGACCTTTTCCTTGAGAATATCTACTGCCACCACTTCATGGTTTTGTGCGATTAACGTAGCTATCGATAAGCCGACATAGCCCGTTCCGGCAACAGCAATTTTCATTTTAACAGATTCCTCCTTAGAATGTGCAATTGTTTATTTGATTTTATAAAAATCGGCATACCAGGCCGCAAAGCTGCGCAACCCGTCGCGTAACGATGTTTTGGGTTTAAAGCCGAAATCCTTTTCCAAATCGGTGGTGTCGGCGTAAGTGATCGGCACATCTCCCGGCTGCATCGGTACTAATTCTTTGTGGCTCTCAAAGTCATAATCCTCCGGCAATACACCCGCACGGATTAATTCCTCTTGCAGAATATCCACAAACTCCAAGAGGTTCTCCGGTGCATGATTGCCGATATTATAAATTGCATAGGGCGGTGTCGGCAAGCCATCCTCGCCAAGCTGCTTCGCCGGCGCTTTTTGCATCACCCGCATAACACCTTCCACAATATCATCCACAAAAGTAAAATCTCTTTTGCAATTTCCGTAATTAAATATTTTAATGGTTTCGCCTTGAATCAGCTTGTTTGTGAAGCTGAAATATGCCATATCCGGTCTGCCTGCCGGTCCGTAAACGGTAAAGAAGCGCAAGCCGGTGGAGGGGATATTATATAATTTACTGTAAGCATGCGCCAACAGCTCGTTAGATTTTTTGGTGGCGGCATAGAGCGATACCGGATTGTCCACTTTATCCTCCGTGGCATAAGGCACCTTTTTGTTGGAGCCGTAAACCGAGGAACTGGAGGCATACACCAAATGCTCTACCGGGTAGTTGCGGCACGCTTCCAAAATGTTGTAAAAGCCAATGATATTGGATTGAATATATACATCGGGATTGGTGATGGAATAGCGCACGCCCGCTTGCGCCGCTAAATTGACAACCACATCGGGTTTATGTGTTTGAAAAATTTCTGTAATCAAGTCATTTCGGCAAATGTCGCCCTTTATAAATTCAAAGCGATTCTCGGCACCTGCCGCTAAGGCTTCGATTTGCTCTAAGCGGTACTCTTTTAAAGAGACATCATAATAATCATTCATATTATCGATGCCGATAATATGTAAATGATTGAACTGCCGCATCAGTGCCATTACAAGATTGGCACCGATAAATCCGGCGGCACCGGTCACCAAAATGGTTTTGTTTTCTAACCAAACTTTCTGCTTCATGTCTTTCCCTGCCTTATGATAATTGTATTTGCCGTGTTCATTTCGGCGGTTTTTTATTTAAAAATCTTCCTCGACCAAATCTCCTAAATATTTGCCGTAAGAGGATACATTGTATCTTCTTGCTTCTTCAATGAGTCTTTTGGATTGTGCAAGCAGCTGTTCGGAGCTGATCCACCCTTTGCGCCAAGCGATTTCTTCGGGTGCGGAAACAATAATGCCCTGCTGCTTTTGCATGGTTTTAACAAAGTTTGATGCTTCTATCAAGCTGTCCATGGTACCGGTATCCAGCCATGAAAAGCCGCGGGACATAAAGCTGACATCCAGCTCGCCCGACTCCAAATACATTTTATTTAAATCGGTAATTTCCAATTCACCGCGCGGTGAAGGCTTTTGCTTTTTGGCAAACTCCACACAGCGGTTATCATAGAAGTATAATCCCGTTACCGCCCAGTGTGTTTTGGGCTTTTCCGGCTTTTCCTCTAAAGATATCACCTTGCGCTCTTTATCAAACTCAACAATACCGAAGCGCTCCGGGTCATCCACATGATAGCCGAAAATGGTGGCGCGGTGATTGATTTCGGCATTTTGCACTGCTTTTTTGAGAATACCGCTAAAGCCGGCTCCATAGAAAATATTATCGCCCAAAACCATGGCACAACAATCATCACCGATAAACTCTTCGCCTAAAATAAACGCCTGTGCAAGGCCATCCGGTGACGGCTGCACTTTATAGGAAAGCGATATACCGAATTTGCTGCCGTCTCCGAGCAGTTTCTCAAAATGCGGCAAGTCCTCCGGTGTGGAGATAACTAAAATATCATTGATGCCCGCAAGCATTAAGGTGCTCAGCGGATAGTACACCATCGGCTTATCATATATCGGCAATAACTGCTTTGATGTGACCATTGTGATGGGGTATAACCTTGTGCCGCTGCCCCCGGCAAGAATAATGCCTTTCATCAGAAAATTACCTTCCTTTATATTACTTAGTCTTTCTTTGTGGCTTTGCTGCGTGTCAAATAATCAAACAACTTTTGGTAGCGCGTTAGACGCATCAAGCCATCCAACGCAAATGCTACTGCTACACAAACTGCCAAAAAAATGATGTAAATCAAGACAGAATACTTAAAAGAATAGGTGAACTTTTGAAAATACTTTGAAAATATAAATGTATGAAACAGGAAAATCAGTCCGCTTTTTTTGCCCAGTTGTTCCAACACGGTTCTAATAAAAGGTATTTTGGGAATGATAAAAAATCCTGTTAAGATAAACGGAAGCATAAACAGAAAGTCTACTTTCACCGTATACATAGAAGTTGTCATACGTATGTAGAAAAACAAAATGAAGCTTACCGTTATAATCAGTACTTGTTTGAGTGTTGTATCAAAAACGCCGGATATTTTTTCAAACAGTTGCTTATGGGCGAAAAATACGCCAATCACCAAAGGACAAATCCAAACACTGAAATCTTTTATTTTCAAACTCGGCAAAATGATACACACTGCTATACTGATGAACACTGCCAATTCGGGGAATTTTTTATACCCTTTTACTATTAAAGGAAATAGAAGTGTAAGAACGATAATAATGCTCATGTACCACCATGTTTCGTTCATGGTATATGTATTCCCGTAAAACAAATAAGAAAGTCCGAAAAAGTCTGCAATGTAATGAAACGGGTTTTTGCCGTAAACTTCCAAAAAAGAAGTGCCGAAAAACAGGCTTAAGGGAACAAATACAACGTAAACAAACCAAAACGGACTCATCAGTTTCAACCAACGGTTCTTAATGAAAGATGAATCCTTTTTTATCCCTTTTTCTTTTTGCGAAAAAGCAGTATAACTCTTGAATAATCCATACCCGCTTAAAAACATGAAAATTGCTACACAAACCTTACAAAAGCCGCCAATAAACACTTCAACCGGGATTCCTTTTATCCAAAACACAGATACATATCTGTCAAAGGTATTCGGATTGCTGCTGAACAAATGATGCCACAAGAGCATTAAAATCGCTATGCCTTTAACAATGTTGGTGTGTTTAATTGTGAATGTATTTTCCCTTGACATAAAATCCATCTTTCACCGCAAATAGTACTATAATTCAACTGTTGCGATACGCGGTTCGAAGCAGCAGCAAGGTCTTAAACAGACAACTCTCACGCCGCTTGCTCTTTGAGGCCCAACCTTCATGAAGGTTGCCAGTACCGTATGGTTGCCGCCCAAGCCGAGCGGTCCCACCTGTGCTTTATTGACTTCTTGCGTAATAAATGCTTCCATTTCGGACTGTTCGTGATAATTGCCGTCAACAAGCGCCTGCAGCATATAAGAAGACGCTTCATAATGCGACCTGCCGATACCGACGGCTAATGTGCAAGGCGTGCAGCCGAGCAGTTTGGTCGACTCCTTTGCCCAATCAATAATCTCATTTATGACCACTTGTGTGCTGTGTTGATGAAAAACGCGGTTGGTTTTTGCTCTGATTGCCGGACCTCCGCCAAACATTAAAATATGTGCAAGGGTTTTATCCGCATCGGTTTGTCTGATTAAAAAGGGTGCGCTTGCCAAAGCGCCGGGGTCTTCAAACAAGCCCTCTGACTGGCTGAGTCTCTGCGCATCATCACCTTTTACTGCCATTGGTCTGCCCGGCAGCGTGCGCAACCCCTGCCGAATCCCCTCTTGGACAGATTCCAACATTTCACCGGTGATAACGGCGTTTTTTCCGACATCCAGCACTACATGAGGAATACCGGTGTCATCACACAGCGGACTTTTGTTTTTTTCTGCCGCTGCGGCATTCTCCAAAATGGTTTCCAAAACCCATTTGGCATGCGGATTGGTTTCCGTTTCAATCGCCTTGCGATAGGCATCCTTTTTATCCTGCAAAAAGGTAGAGCCCGCATCCACCAGTGTCTGTGCAACTTTGTTTACAATATCTTGGTTCATAGTGTTTCCTTAATAAATGCTTTCGTTTTTGGCAGCGGCAATAATTGCCGGCACGTTTTTTACTTTGATGCGATAAAAGGCTTCCATGCCAAGTTCGGGGAACGCAACAAGTTCGCATTCGCTGGAATTATCTTTAAACAGTGCTGTAACCGGAGGAGTAACGGCAAATACCGCATTTTCATTTGCAATGCCGGCGATGGTATCCTTGCCGATAGCCCCCTTGCCCAAATGCATTTTTACACCGGCTTTTGAGAGCGGGATAAAGCTGTTCTCGATTTCATATTTATTACTCGATGTGGGGCCAATGCCGGCAGGGCTGACAGCGGTGTGAAAAATCACACTGCCCTGCAAATCAATCCCGTATTGCTCCAAGGTATTCTCTTGAATTAATTGGCAGATTTTCGGCAAAACAGCATCTCTGCCGCAGTAAATGTAGCCATTAATGAGCACTCTGTCGCCGACCTTTAAATCTGCTATAACTTCCTCCGAAAAAGGGGTGGTAATGATTTTCACGGTAATTTCTTTCCTTTTCTTATTGTACCGGTGCTTCAACTAATGCAAAAAAGTCGGATTCATTTTCCAAAACACCATAGGCTCTTGCGCGCATCATAATTTTTTCCGCCCAGCTGTAATGAGGACCGATTTCGTTCATGCCTTTTGAGCCTTTAATTACACCGCCCTGTGTATGGTGAATAATCTGATAGGCATCCTCATACTCATCTTTGGTTACGGCAAGCATACCATTAATGTAATTTAAGTGCGTAGGATGAATACAGGTTTTCCCCATAAAGCCGTTTGCTTGGTCTAATATCAATTCTCTCATCAACCCGTCAACCACATCATTAATAATCGGCTTTCTTTTGAGCAGTGTGTCCTGTAAGCTTACGGTAGGAAGGGTTGTTTTAAATTTCATGTTTTTATTGGCTTTGAAATATTCCCATACCGGCCCGGAAACCGTATAGTCATTATTTCTTGTGAAAACATTTAAGATGTCCAGAAGGCAATCACGCACCGTCATGATATCATAAATCGTATAGTTAACACCTCTGCGCACGCCGAAGCAAGAGGAAAAGTCGGTTCCTCCGACACGCACATTCAACACCAATTCATGGTGTTTGTCCAAGACTTCTTTGATGCCCAATAATTCAGTCAATCTTGTTTCTTTAAAAGCAACACAACTATCCTCAATAATCGGCATGCCATAGAGTATTTCGCCGAATTTGCGGTTCAGTTCCACCAAATGCTCGAAATAGGCCTCGGCATTGGATGTGTTAAATTTTGGAAAGTTAAACCCTGTAATCAGTCGTATGTGTTTGGGTTCGAGCAAAGCACTGAAATGCCGAAACTGTTCCACGGAGCGCACCCTGAAAAAGATTAACGGTAAATCGTCATAAGCCATCTCACCGCTTTCCAATTTTTCCGATAATTCGTTGAGTACTCCAATAGAGTTTTGTTCCGCCTCCGGCACTCTTTCTTCTTCACAAGCATCCTCAAAACACATCACCATAGAGGTAAGCCCCGGATATTTTTTTGTAAGGATTGCATTGGCAAAATTTTTTGTTCCGGGCATATACATGGTTGCTCCCAAACAATACTGGAGCATTTTTCTATCTGTGTATTTATTGAAATTTTCTGGGTCTTTATAAAATTTAAAATCTTTATTGTATTGATGATGTTTCATAGTTTTTTAACTATTCTATATTGAATACCTTTCTGTTATATTCATTTAAAAGGAAAGGATAATATGCTTCTACACTTTTGACCTGACCATGACTGTTTATTTCCAAAATCTTAAAACCATCATCCGTAGGAATAATATCCATCACTAAATAAGGAGTCATTGCCAGATGACGGGAAACCATTTTGCACCCTTCAACCAACGACGGCCATGTTTCAACGAATAATTCATCAAGTTTAACATGAGAGTCCGGATGAAAAACAATGGGATCTAACTTATAATACTCTCCCCTATACAAAGGTTTAAACAGTTTTCCTGTTTTTAAATCTACGCCACAATTAATAGTGCCGGGATAATCGCAGACGATTCCGGCTTTATCAGTCCCTAAGCGGATAAATGCCCCTGTTAACTGTGGCCCGTCTTCCGGGTCAAAAACCATCACAACTCTGATTACAGTAAATGTATCATTACAAGCGTCTCTAAACGCTTTAGCTGCATTGATATACTCCGTTATCAAATAATCATCTAATGAATTTATTAACGCTATTAATTCATCTTTTGAAATCTTTTTTGCGTTCTGATAGAAACTGCCGTCTTTATATTCAAACTTATAAAAGCCAACGCCATGACCGCCAACACAAGCTTTTGCTACTAACTTCTTTTTCTGAACAATCAGATTTAAAATGTCTTCAACGGTAGCATTTTTATCACTGAAATCATTTAAAGGCATGATTTGATTGTTTAAAATATAGTAATAATGTTCCGGCATATTATCAATAAACGGCGCCATTACATAATATGTGCTCAATTTATGATCAAACCATTTATCAAATTTTTCATTCATATAATTACTCTTATTATAAAATGCAAAATCCGAAATATAGTTTTGATAATTATCTCTGTTTATCCCAAGGGAATACATCTTACAACCTAATTGTCCAACACTGTATGCCCACTCTTTATCTTCTTTGGAAATACCTGCATCGAAGTCACAGTAATCTTCAACAAAATCCTGAGCAACTCTATCAATGCGAAAATAAATCACATCGTTGTCATATGCCAAAAGTGCATACTCACAATACTTTTCCCTTCTTTCCGGGTCGGTGTACAATTCCTTCGCTCTTTTTTTATTGAAGGCTTTTTGTTCTTCTCTACTAAATATTTTTTTTGCCATATCGCTTCTCCTGTTTCGATTAACTAATCTATTTTAAATTTACCTTTATATTTTACATAACTTCTTATAGCAAGCACTATTCCCAAAACTACCCAACCGGCAACAATAATCCATTCCTGCCAAACAAGTGAACAATTTGTTCCGGGAATTAAGTACATTGCCGCCATTCCGCCGGACATTAAAATAGCAATTATACCTACAATTTTATAATGTTTAATTTTATACGGTCTTTCCATTGTCGGCTCTTTAGAACGAAGTCTAACGAAAGATAATGCTACAATGCAGTATGCAAGGCAGCAGGCAAAATTGCCCGCATCCACTATCCATACAAGCATCGTTCTGCCAAAAAACGGTGCCAGAATAGACAACCCGCCAATTAACAACAGCGCTGTTATCGGTGTTTTAAACTTACCGTGCAATTTCCCGAACACTTCCGGAATCATTCGTGATTCGGACATGGAGTAAATGGCACGACTGCCGCCGATTAGAAAAGAGTTCCAACTTGTAATAATACCGCATAAGCCACCGATAATGAGCACTTTTGCCATTGCAGATGAACTGAATGCTTTTGCCATAGCATCTGCTGTTACAAGCCCTGTTGTATTCATGGAATTTGCAATTTCACCTGCATTCAGTATATAACCGACAGCAAAAACAACTAACACATAAAAAGTCACTGCCAAGACAATGGAAAGCAACATCAATTTGCCGATTTTTTTAAGCGGCACTCTAATCTCTTCCGCTGCTTGCGGTATCACATCGAACCCGAAGAAGAAAAACGGTGTCATAATGGCGACTTTAAAAATATTCATTAATATATCGCCGCTTTTTTCTCCCAAAAACATTTGGCTCTGTACATTCTCAATATCACCGCTGATAGAAGAAGCTACAACCAGTAAAATGCCGACAGCAGCAATAATAATGGTTAACACTTTTTGAAAAATCGCCGCTTTTTTGGTGCCGATAATATTTAACACTACTACAATTACCGACATTACAATAGAAATGGCAACCCAGCTGGCATACACATCGAAGCCATTAATAGTATACATATACCCTTTTAACATGTTCGGGAATATGTACTGCAAAATTGTGGGGAATGATACCGCTTCGTAGCACACAACCCCGATGTAACTAAGAATAATTGCCCACGTGCAGATATACGAACCTATCGGTCCGAATGCTTTAAAACTGAATACATGTTCCCCGCCACACAAAGGCATTGCTGTGGTTAACTCTGCATAACAAAGCCCCACGAAATAAATCATAATGCCACCGATTAAAAAGCCGAGAATGGTGCCGATAATGCCGCCTTCTTGAATCCACTGACCGGAGGAAACAACCCACCCCCAACCTATCATGGCGCCAAAGGCAACTACCAGCACATCTCCGGAACGCAAAACCGGATTAAATTTGCTTTTATTAACGTCCATAGAGATTTTTCCTTTCCTCCTTCTTAATTCCTTTTGGAGATTGAATAGCTTCGGGATAGTACTCTTGAATCATTCTATGTACCAAATGTACCTGCTTTGCTCTCTTTTTTGCATCCTCCACCGAGCTGTCCCAGCTGTGGGTGAGTGCAACGGAGCCGCCGGTTTTGAGGTAAATCGGCGCTGCCACGCGTATCATTTCGGGCACCTCGTAATGGCGGATAAAGCCGCCGGTGGATTTCGGGTTTTCCGTATGAATATCAATTGCGCAATCCACGGCTTGCCGCATGGCGGCAAGGTGCTGCAATTGAATGTCTCTGACCGGGTTGATGGAATCGGCACCAATCATTTCCAGCAGTTTTGCGGAGCAGGGATTCCCGTGCCCTGCATGTGCGGAAATTTTAAAATGACAGTTTGCCGGTATTTCGCCCGCTTTGCGCATTTCATTTAATAGCCACAAGCAGCCTTCATCATACACAAGGAAGGAAGTGCAACCGAGCCGACAGGCGCGTTTTACATCCTCAACCGCTCTGATAATTTGGTCTTGCCCTCTAAGTCTGTAGCCCATTCTAACCCCTTCGGGGGTATTGACGGAAGCACTGGTATCGGTGGTTGCACGCGGTCCGATAGCGAGAATTAAATCGGTATCCCACTGTGCGGCAAGCGCCACCATTTCGGCAATCTCTTTATCGGTCAGCGACATAATGCCCTTTGTTTGGGTAACCCTGTGCAAATATAAGCCATAGGCATCAATCTCCTCCAACAGCGCTTTCATAACCTTGGGACCCTGTATGCCGGGCACTTCAAAGCGATATTGACCGCCATCTGCAAATCTTTTTTGCGAGGTCGGCAAATCATAGGCATCCCCCTGTGGCATACCTATCTCTTTTAAAAAATCTTTTGTTGCTTTCAAAGATGTATTCATCATGTTACTCCTTGGATTTAAATATCTTTTTCATAATAGAATTGCTTATTGTTTCTTTTCCCGACCATTTCATTAGCGATTGGAACTTTTCGCACAGTTCATCAAAACGCATCGGATTCTCCGGATCACCCTTGGCGTAATCCACTCTTTGCCGATATTGCCGATTGTCTTTTGTTTTGATGACAACGCAAGCGATACGTTTTGATGACACATCGTCCGTAAATGATTTGTCTTCTTTAACAATCACTTTTTTTGTTAAAGACAAAACTTCCGAATCACCGATTGTATCCGCAGTGAATTCGCTTAAGCCTGCTTTTGCGTGCACATAGGCAATCGCAACGCTAAACGGGATACTCAGTTTTGCCGAAGGAACATTTTCAATTTGTGTATGATCGTGCCCTTTAATGGCTAATGCATAGGTATAAACAGTGATTGTTTCAATGCTCTGTTGCGGAATATTATATTTGTTTTTGAGTAAAATCGCCGCTTCAATCGCACTGTGACAATGGCGGCATGCAGCATATGGCTTTACATAGATTCGCTCTATTTCATATGCACTTTTTTCTTGATATAGCACTTGCGTGTTTTGATTGTCGCTTAAGAGTTTAAGCAGTCCCCTTTGCCCGTTAAGAATATCCTCAGGCGCTTCAAAGCCCATCATCCCGGTGTAGGCTGCCATTAACCCGGACAAGGCAGCATGACCGATATTATAGGGTTTGAGTTCGGAAGCACCGTTTTGGATTTCAAGCAAACCGGCGGCGCTTGTTGCAGCAGCGGAAATGGTGGATTTGAGTTGCATTTCATTGCAATCCAAAGCAACTGCAACCGCAATGGCACAGGCGATAGTACCCGCTGTTCCGGAGGTGTGAAAGCCTTTCTCTTTGTGAGAGGGTTGCATGGCAAGTGAAATGCGTACCCCCGCTTCATAAGCGATAATATTGGCTGTAATGAGTTTTTCAAAACAGATGTCTTTTTCTTGCTGCACAGCATAAAGTGCCGAAATAATACTTGCGCCTAAATGCATCATCCCAAAACGATTGCCGTCATCCAGCTCCGTTGTATGTGCATTAAAGGCATTTACAAATGCCGCTGTCAAAGCATCCGTTTTGACACCCAAACCGAATATTTCACATTTTCCTGTAATATAGTCTCGGCTCATCAGTTTTTGCCGATTCATTTTTGCGCCGGCATAGGCACAACCAAGATAATCTAAAAAACATTCTTTCGATTTTTGGATAAGCGCTTCGGGAAAAGTCGTTTGTTTCAGTTTTAGAATAAAGGAAACAAAATTATCTGTTGCATTCATCATACATGTAGTCCCTTAGTTAATAGGCGTATTTATATCTCTCAATTTCATCAAACTTTCCGCTCTCAAACAACACAATGTTTTCAACGGCTCTATGCATCATGGCGTGAAAACTGTCATATGACACACCGCCGATGTGAGGCGTGGTAATAATATTTTTTTGCATGAAAAGTTCTGCATTGTTTACAGGTTCTTCTTCATAA
The DNA here is from genome assembly GCA_017512465.1 of Clostridia bacterium. Taxonomy (GTDB): domain Bacteria; phylum Bacillota; class Clostridia; order Oscillospirales; family Acutalibacteraceae; genus RUG714. Next base: position 30,130 of record JAFWGH010000070.1, on the reverse strand, counting down.
ACATCCAAACCTGCAAAAGCTACCTTTTTGCTTTTGATCCCCTCAAGCAAATCTGAAGTGTTTATCAAAGCGCCACGGGCAGTATTCACAATAATGACTCCATCTTTCATTTTCTCAATAGAGCTTTTGTTAATGATGCCTTTTGTTTGCACCGTTAACGGGCAGTGCAAAGAAATAATGTCGCAGCGCGAAAAAAGTTCTTCCAACGCAACAGATTGCACGCTGATGCTGCCGGCTGTATCGGTGCAGAAGATATCATAATACAAAACGTTTGCACCAAAAGCATTTAAGAACTCGGCAACGCGCTTTCCAATATTGCCCAAGCCGATTAGACCGACTGTTTTTCCATGCAGCTCGAAGGTGGAGAGCCCTTGCTCCTGCTTTTGCCAAATGCCGTTTTTCACATTGTTATTAATGACGGTTAACCTTTTTAAACAGGCTAAGATTAACAATATGGTATGTTCCGCCACACTTTGCGCATTCACACCTTGATTGACATACAGAGGAATATTTTTGCTTTTAAGCGCTTTCATATCAAACACATCGGTGCCAACGCCGGTGCGCTGAATCATTTTGAGTTTTTTTGCTTTACTAAGCACTTCGTTAGTGATTTTCAGCCTGCCGCTGACCAAAAAATAATCTGCGTTACCCGCCTTTTGTAACAAACATTCTTGTGTGGCTTGCTCCAGCACTTCAAGCTGATATCCGGATGGGATTTGATGCATCAATATTTCCAGAGGTAAGCCCTCATAGTGATTTGTCAGTAAAATATTCGGCATAATGTTGCTCCGCTATTCTTTGGAAATGGTTTCGTTGTCTTCTGTGCTTTGTGCACCTTCTTCGATCTGTGCGCTATTATCTGCTGTTCCGCTGAGCGATGCATTATCGTTTACACAAGTGATTCTTGCAATGACAATGCCGGCAACCAACTTCAAGCCGTTAAGCACAATCGCAACGCCGGCAAGCCCTGCGATACTGTATTTCTGTGTAAAAACATAAGCCAAAACAATATAAAGAACACCCCAAACCGTTTGAATGGCAGTATAAATGCTTGTTTTGCCTTGCGACATAATGATGGAATTAAACAAGGATGCAACAAAGCCTAAAATCAAACCGCAATTGACAATAAAGCTGTAATGAATGATTTGATCATAAAAACTGCTGTAAAACAGTTTAATGTAAATCGGTGTGGCAATTTGGCAAATCAACAAAAAAGCAACGCCGGCGCCCAAAGCAATGATAGCAAACTTTCTAAACTTGGCTTTTGTAAACCCGACACCTTTAACGGAAAGATATGTGACAATTAATGTGTTGACAGGATTAATGAGCATTTGCATGGATTTGCCGATTAAGGAAACCGCATTATACTGCGCCACCAAATCGGAGCTGATAAGGGTAAAAATGACAACCTTATCATATTGATTAACACCATCACGCATAAGCAGGGAGAACATGAGCAGCGCATAATTTTTAAGATTCTTTTTTAAATTGCCGATAGGCTTTTCGGGCTTGAAAATATTACCCTTTACAAGAGAATGAACAACACCGAAGACTTCTCCGACAAAGAAAATGACAAGCCAGTAGTGAAACAAAAAATAGCACGCTAAACCTAATAAATATCCAATCGATACAATCGCATGATTAATAAAGTAACCCTTAAAATCTTTACCTAATCTAAATTCCACCAGTGCATACATACGCACGGCATAAATAACTGTATACAATGCAAACAGTAGGGAGAACAGAATATCCTTTTCTTCCTTATACCCTGCATAAAAGCATATGGCGGCACAAACCACGCAAGAAACAGCTAATACTTTGGAATAATCACCATTTGTGGAATCCATTGTTTTTCTGCTTATAAGCCTAGTATTACACAGTGCTGTGCCGACTGCCTGCGGAAAAATATAAACAATGCCCATAAAATATAATATGGTGCCGGTTGTACTTTCGCCAAAAAATTTATTAAGTAAAGGATACAGAATAATTTGCAAAACAATTTGCATCACTATGGTCGCACCCATTGTGAATACCATATCGTTTGCAATTTTTAACTCATTTGAAAATTTGTTTTTTATCTTTTTAATCAAAACAATACCACTCTTTATCACAAATCCTTTTCTTCATTATCGAAAGGATTGGTTCCTTTCTCTTGAATCATCTTTGTTGTTTTAATACTTTGTTTATTAATTACTTCCCTGACTTTAAACGGTGGTAATTTGCAAAGAATCAGGTATATTTTTCCGATATAATCGCTGGCAATACTAATAAAAAACATTATCAAAGCACTCAAAATCAGCATGCCTGCCATCAAAGAAGCATAGCCGACAGCAATATGCGGATTAATCAGTTTTCTAATAATAATGATGATTGCCGATAGAATTCCGATTGTGCCGACAATTATGCCGATTGTCATCGAATAGTTCAATAATTGTGTGTTAAAAGAAGTAATAGAACTTCTCCAAAGTTTAAACAATCTTTTAAATGAATAGCCCGATTTGCCCTCTTTTCTTTTTAAATGAGGCATATCAACATTCACAGTTTTGTTTGTCAACTTTCTCAGATAGGCTCCCATTGACACCACCGGGCATCCGCTGGTTTGGAGTGCCTCAATGCAAAATGAACTTAAACCCATAAAACTTGACAAATTAATATCCTTTGGTTTGGAACCGATTTTTGATAAATACCAGTTATGTAGTTTGCTCGTGATTTTTTTAAAAGCACTATGCTTTTTTTTCTCAAAATCTGCATATACGATGTCAAAACCATCATTAATTTCTTCTATCATCGTAAAGATTCCGCTTGCAGGGTGTTGTCCATCATCATCCATATAAATTAAATATTCTCCTTTTACATAGTCAACAGCAGCCATTTTGGCAGAACCCTGACCAAAATTCTTGGAAAGATTTATACCGGTGACTTTTTCGTTTTGAGCGCATATTCTATGAATTACTTCAAACGTGTTATCCGGGGAGCCGTCATTAACAAGCAGAACTTCATAGTTGTATTCCGATTGTGTTTTAAATGCTTCATCAATAGCGTTAACAACCCCTTCAATGGTTTTAGCGGATTTATAGCAAGGAATTGCAATAGTAACTAATTTCTGTTCTTTCATAGTTCATTCTCCATAATTATTCTAATCTGGTGGTGTCAAATCTTTTGAATAACATATCTTTTCCGTTTACATCAATTACTTTTATGTTCTCCATAATAAAATTAATGGACTTTTCAATTTCTGTATAATCATGGCACAACAGTTTAATTCGACAAAAATGCTGGTCAATGGTGCCGACTTTACTTGTTGTTATTTCATCGCCTTCATGGTAATACTGCAAGAATCCGACCATATTCAAATTTGAACGGCAAGCCTCAACACCTTCTATGTGCGCAATCACACCGGGGTTTAAGGGAACACACACCGAAACAGCAAATTGTCCTTTTAATGTCGGATCTATTCTTTCAATTTCTTCAGGGGATGAAAGCCCCAAGCCAAGTGCATAACGAATCATCATTTTAGCATCGCTTATGCCGGTAACCGGTTCTGTAACGGTATAAGTGTAACCACCACTTAATCTCAGCCCCATCTCGTGAAAATAAATATTGCCATCTTCCTGATTCACAAGTGCCTGCATAAAGAAAGCTCCGTTTTGAATGCCCAGTGTTTTAAACATCTTTTTCACAGCGGGGTCAACGGTTTGAATATATTGTTTGTATAACTTTGAAGGAAAAACAGTGACATTTGCAATTAATGCGGTTCGACCAATAGGGTCTACAATATAACTGTCACTGGTTAATAGCAGCTGAATTTCACCATTATAGGCAACATATTTTACAGAGAAAACAAAGTCGTTATTAATATATTTCTCTACTATTACATGCCCTTTTTTTGAAAAAGACAACGCCTCTTGATAGGCAGGTATTAATTCTTCTTTACTTTGAACAACAGTAATCCCACGAGATGAAGAAGAATCTACCGGCTTAACTATCACGGGATATTTGATTGTTTCCAAATCTTCTTTCAAAAATTCTTGTGTTACATGATACTCAGGAACACATGGAACGCCACTGTCTCTACACATTTGTTTAAACAGCGCTTTATCCGAGCAAATATCCCACTGTTCTCCCGTAGCGTAAAACGGCAATCCGGTTTTTTTGCAAAGCTTCATTACATTAACAATGTTGAATTCGCTTGGGCCCGAGAATACTCCATCGATTTTCTTCTCTTTTACTATTTCGGCAAGCGCATCTATATCGGCTGTTGAAACCACAAGTGCCTCATCCGCAATTTCCTTAGCAACTCCACTTTTCAAGTAATCAGTCACAATGACATATGCGCCTTCTTCTTTTGCGATTCTAACAATCGGTAGAGAGGCGTGACCGCCACCTAAAACCAGTAACCGTTTTCCTTTAAATTCATTCATATATTATCTCCACAATCAATTCTTTACTTGGCAAAATTACAAAAAATAGTTTGTTCTGCTCCGATATTGAAATTATATCTTTTAAGTCCTCGCTTTTATTTTTAAGATTTTAATATGTAATAACCCAATCTGGTGGAGCTGTCCACCGTTTTTCCAAAATTATCGTAATCAATATCGCTTATTCTGACAATTCTATCAGGATTTTCTCTTGTATATGCTTCCATTTGCTCGATATCTTTTTTGTCAAACAAAAAACGAATCTCAGCCTCTTTTTTAGCACTCTCTTTTATCGATATTGTCTGCCCTACTGCAACATCAATCACCATTTTCACAAAGTCATTTCCGGTAGAAAGATACACCAAATCGGAGCCGATACAATCGCCGCCCATGCGTGCACCGATTTCTATAATGCGGATATTGCCGCTTGCATCTACCTTAAACTCCGAATGCCCGGCGCTGTTTTCGAGGTGCAGTGCATCAAGCGCCTCAACAATGATTCTCTTTGCTTTTTCATTCATTTGCTCCGATAAATCGGATGGCTGCCGGTGACCAGTCTCAATAAAATGCGGCGCGCCGGTGGTGAATTTTTTGGTCGTTGCAAGATAGTGATGAATACCGTTTTGTGTAATGGTCTCCATGCTGTATTCATCGCCCTCAATAAACTCCTCCACAATTGCCTTCTTTTCAAAAGAAACCGCACAGGCGTTTTGCACCGCCTCCTCCAAGCCATCCAAAGAATCTAACTTCATAATGCACCGGCTTCCCGAGCGGTCGGTAGGCTTGACAATCACGGGGAAAGAAAAATCTTTTAATAACGCTTTGTCTATCGTTTCGCCTGTGAGTACAAACCGCGGGCAATCAATGCCGGCGGCACGAAGTGCTTCACGCATTTTATATTTATTGGTTTGTATATCGGTATATTTGGTCGGATTACAGGGAAGCCCTAAACCTTCCGCAACAAAGTTTACCGTTATCGCCGCCAAGTCGGAAGCGATGGAGCAGATGCCTGCAGGCTGTATCTCGCGGCATTTTTCAAGAATTTCTTCCTTTTCCACGATACTGACAGGATAGAAATAGTCCGCATTTTCCTTCCCGACAGCGCCCTCCTCCCAAGCGAAGGCATGGGTTTCGTAGCCCAACTGCTTTGCTTTGAGGATTAACCTGTTTTGAAAATCATTTGCGCCGATAATGACTAATTTTTTCATTTTTCTCCTTATGCTAAATCGTAACATGCGCTCTGCCGACAACCGGTCAGAGCCGCGGCATTAAGCAAAGTAGTTTTCAAGCACTTTTGCAACATAACAGATCTCTTCATCCTTCAACCCATAGTACATGGGCAGTCTGATGATTCTTTCGCTCTCTTTGGTGGTATATTTATCCTCACCGTGAAATCTGCCGAACTTTTTACCGGCAGGCGCGGAATGCAGCGGGATATAGTGGAATACGGCACCGATTTCATTTTCCTTTAAATATGCCAAAAGCTTGGTGCGCTCCTCATAATCCTTCACTTTTATGTAAAACATGTGCGCATTGTGTGTACATTCCGGCGGAATATAAGGCAATTCCAAGCAGCCTCTATCCGCTAAAGGCTTGAGCAGCTTATAATACCGATTCCATGACCGCAATCTGTCATTATTAATAAGTGTCGGGTCCTCAATCTGCGCATAAAGATAGGCGCAATTGAGCTCACTCTGTAAATACGAGGAGCCGACATCCACCCATGTGTACTTATCCACATGCCCTCTAAAGAATTTTGCGCGGTTTGTGCCCTTTTCGCGGATAATCTCCGCTCTTTCAATATATTCCGGTTCATTGAGCAAAATAGCGCCGCCTTCACCGGAGGAATAATTCTTTGTTTCATGGAAAGAGAAGCAGCCGATTTGCCCGATAGAGCCGAGCGCTTTGCCTTTATAGTAAGCCATCACACCTTGTGCGGCATCCTCAATGACCATTAAATTATACTTTCTGGCAATCTCGCAAATCGTGCTCATTTCACAGCCGACACCTGCATAATGCACCGGCACAATCGCCTTGGTCTTGGGCGTAATGGCAGCCTCAATGAGCGTTTCATCAATATTGAGTGTGTCCGGTCGAATATCAACAAACACAATGGTGGCACCGCGCAGCACAAAGGCATTGGCGGTGGAAACAAAGGTATATGAGGGCATAATGACCTCATCCCCCGGCTGGATATCGGCTAAGAGTGCCGCCATTTCCAATGCGGAGGTGCAGGAGGTGGTGGTAAGAACTTTGTTGGAGCCTGTCATTTCCTCTAATTTCACATTACATTTTTTGGTATACTCACCATCACCGCAAATTTTGCGGTTTTCAATAACCTTTTCTATTACCTTTTCTTCCGTGCCGACATACGGCGGCACATTAAACGGTATATTCATATTTTCTCCCCCCTACACTAAAGTATATTTATAAACACTATAGGCATCATAGGTTTTAACTTTTTCCATTTTTACGCTTTTGCCTTCGGCATAGTTTTTTTGCAAATGCTGCTGCATACAGCTCTCAATATCTTTTCTGTCCTCTGTATTCTTAAAAACAGCATAGACATTCTCATTGAGCAAATTGCGGTACGCATTATCCGTGCCGAAGTCTTCCAATAATTCAAAATAAAAGGGTGTTAAATAATAGGTTGACGACTGATTAAACAGATTGGACTCTTTATCAACTTTTGCAATATGGTAAACATATCTTACCTGTGCTTCTATATCCATCGACAGCGTTTCAATGCCGAAAAATTCATACTTTGCACCGCTATCCTCTTTCATTTGCTGTATAGCGTCAACTTCGCTTTCGCTTGCCGGATGCACCGCCTGCGGGACATTTTTAATGTTGATACCGAAAATGCAAAGCGATAGGATAGCACACCCGACACAAAGCACGGTTTTTAAGGTTTTTTTGCCTTCAAATTTTTCTTTAACTGCTTTTTCATCAATCAAATAGATAATTCCCAAAATGGTGATAAACAGCATTCCGCACACGGTACGGTACGGCGCTCTTCCTTGTGAATACAAATAAATATAGAAAGGTATGAGTGATGCAACCATGATACAAGCCGGCAAAATTTTCAATTTCTTTTGCAGTACGCAATATGCAATAAACGCAAGTATCAGCACAGCGAGCGTAATGCCCTGCGTGGTAAAACGCAACACTTCAAAAACTTGCGTGGCAACCATGGACTTGGTGGAACTTATCAAGCGATTTTGTTTACTCAATACGTTATCGCTGATTTGCCTTATCTGTTTAAGCTGTTGTGTGGAGAGGCCGCCATCCTTATCAAACATACAATAGCGAATCATCTGTAAATCATTGGCATCAATCCCTGCCGCAGCATATTCCTCTTTTGCCTGTTCATAAGGAACAATCTCATAATCAAACACTGCTGAACGCGCCGAGTTGTAGGCTCTGTATTCCGTCATCTCGGGCGTTTTGAGCATTTGATTGGATATAAAGGTGCATGAAAATGCCAATATAAGAATGCACACGGCACTGATGGCTCTGCGCGGCTCAAAAACTATTTTAACAAATTTTAAAAAGCTTCTTTCCTCTTTTGAGGTGTCCAAAAAATCACTGATGGAAAGGGCAAACACAAACACTGCCGCTATAGCAAAAACGGATTCAAAAATTTTCAGTCTGTATAATGCGCCCAAAGCGGACAGTATTGCACCGCAAACCATACCGAGCATGTTCTTCTCGCGGGTATAATGTACTACGGCAAACAATCCGGCAGCAGATAAAATCGCCGCAAAAGTGGTAAAGAAAAACGATACTGCATAAGATACCGCAAACACGCTTTGCACCAAACTGCCGATAACACAACCCCATAACAAACCGTATTTGTCTATTATTATTTTAGTAACAAGCGTCATGGCGCACAAAGCAAAAACCAGTGAAATAATCACATAAGCATTTAAAGGATATATCCACTGTTGCACACTCATGAATGCTTTTTCAAGCAATATATTGCTAAAGACGAATTCCGTGCGCCCGTTTGCCAAAAACTGTGAAAGGACAAAATCATCCGCACTGTAGCCGTAACGGCAAACCAATTGCAGCACGGTAAAAATAAGGGCGTTTAGACCGAATGCTGCAAGAAGCGCAATTCGTTTTTCTCTTTTTTTAAGTGTTTTCATTCGATTTCCTTTTTAATTTATTTTTTATTATTTCTTTTACAAATGCATAAGCAAATTTTGCTTGTTTCGGCTCACACACAGACATCACCCCGAAGAATAGCGGAATGATAACAGCGCTTGCCACTGCTGCCCATAGAATAATCTTAAAATATGAAGATAGGTCCACATGGATATAGCGTGAAACAAAGGTGACCGCAGCAAATATTGCGGTGCAAATAAGCACCCTTTTATAAGTGACCCACGGACTGCGGTTTAATATCTTCCGGTTGGCATAAATAATCATATCATTTGCACGATAAAGTAATGCCACTATTGTGCCTATTAATACACCATAAATGCCAAAAGTATAAACACACGCTATGGAAACAGTAATATTGATTACTGCTTCCGCCACACAGCGCCACTGCGTTTGCTTAAAGTGCTTGGCAAAGTTAATCAATCCTGCACTATTGTTTCTTGCATTTGTTAAAATAAACATAATGACAAACAGCCACGCTAATTTATTATCCACATAATTGATGTCTGTGACACCTTTTGTGTAAAGTGAAATAAACGGAATAATAAATATTCTTGCAATACAAAGCAAGGAGAATACCAATGTCATTCTGTAGGTCTCGTACACATCATGCAATTTAAGGTGTGCTTTTCTGTCAGTATTAAATCTTTGTCCCAACGCAAAATCAAATCCCTGAGAAAAACTATCCATGAAGGTAACAATTGTAGAAAACAACATGTTAAAAATTGCATATACGCTGACAACTTTTAAATCACAAAAAATCGTCAACACAATGATATCCGTATTCCTGAAAATCATATCACTGATTTGCATGATCAACACGGAATTCTTTTGTGAAATTGCATCATAATCAGGTTTGACAGTTAAATCCATCCATTTGTAATGACGCTTCATGTACAGCATGATAAAAATTACTTGTACCATTTGGAACACGAAATAGGCAACTTGTATACTGATAATACTAAAGCCGCACAGCATCAATACTACCTTGGATGCATTGACACAGAAGTTAATAATCGTTGTCAGATTGGTGATAATATAATTCTTGCCCTCTGCTTGTAGAAGAATTTTAAATTTGCCTTGGAAAAAATACCCGATTACTGCCGGCAAGCCGTTTAACATAATTACAGCGAAAACCGTGGTGAACGGGATGTTGCTTTTAACAACGAGCGGGTATCCGATACTTAATATCACCACCAAAATAAAATAGATGGTACCCGTGCGCTTATAAAAACGATTGGTTGCTGCCATGATGGCAGCAATCGAACTCTCATCATCCTGCGCTACCGGCTTATATAATGCTTGTAAAGTAGCGGTTCCGACACCTGCCTCAAGGAGTGCCAAATAAGTATAAATCTGGTTGACAGAATTCAGCAATCCGTTGACTTCCGAACCAAAGGTAGTCAGATATAACCTTGGGATAATAATTCCCAGTGCAATAGCTAAAACTTGATTCAAAATACTGGAAACAATATTATATGCACTTTTTTTCGCTGTACTTTTTTTCACTTTTCTTCTCTTTCAAAAATGTTGTGGCAAGTTTCCCCATTGACAAATATCTGTCAGCTTTATTCATGCAACAAGTGTTTTAGGAACGGTTCTTCCCAATGCTTTGCAACAACGCTACTTGATATTCATTGCTTTTGATTCAGCATATTTTTATAAGCACTGTATTAGATATTCCATCTCTAATCTACTGATTTAAGCATATCGTCATTTTGCCGGTTTCGTATTATTTTGGGTGAAATCTGTCGAAAAACTCCGTCTTGGATTTGCTACTCTGCACCAAATCAACCAGCTCTTAATTCGATGCTTGGTGATGCCGGGGATTTGTTCATTTTTGTTGAACACAACCTTATGCGGTCGGTGCAAGCAACCGCTATTTCTTTTATAGTATCAAAGGCGCACTCACTTAAATAGTCATCGAAAAAGATACGCTTCCATTATTTCATCATTGACAGTGCCATCTTAACATTTTTTGACAACAAACCGAAAAACAACTTCATCCTCATTCTCCCGGCAACGGAGGCATTTTCACTCTCCAAGAATCGGTTTACTGCTTGTTGAAATGCTCGCTTTTCAAAGGAATATTTTTTTAAACTGCTTTGTAATAAGCGACAGTTTTCATCGCTGCATAACTCTGCTTTATCCATTTGATTAATTCCGGAAATAAGATGCATAATAAACAATTGTGCCAGAATTCTTTGCTCTAACTTGTTTTGATAAATGTCATATATTTTCGAGTACACGCGCAACTGCTTTTGCAAGCGCTCCGGGTCGGCTGCGCCCATAGCGGAATCTTCCCTCACGCGGTAATTGTAAAGGGTTAAATCACTGAACAAATACTTTTCGGCAAATTGGTAATAGGTAATATTGAAAAGCAAATCTTCCCCGATTGTCTCCCCGGTATCGAACTTTAAATGATTTTCTTGAATTATGCTTGCTTTATACAGTTTATTCCACGCTTCAAAACCAAAGCGGTATTTAAAATAGTACTCATCAAAAAACCGGTTATCTTTTTTATACTCTTCATTTATTTCCTTATTAAAGACAATCATATCCGGCTGTTTTTGCGCTAATGCGACAAGCTGCGAAAGGGAAGATGCTTCTATCATATCATCGCTATCGACAAACCATATCCAATCTCCCTGTGCTTGCTCAATAGCGACATTTCTTGCAGAACTGACACCGCCGTTTTCTTTGTGAATGACTTTAATGCGGCTGTCCTTTTCTGCCCATTTATCACATATGGTCGGGCAATTATCGGGCGAGCCGTCATCCACAAGTATTAACTCAAAATCTTCATAGCTTTGAGAGAGAATGCTTTCAACACATTCATTTAAATAATCCTCTACCTTATAGATCGGTGAAATGATGGAAACTATCGGCATAAATAAACTACTCCATTTACTGTGGGACAGATTGCTTTCTTCGTTTTTTCTTTACCAAAGCAAAGCAGAACTCTAAGCCCTTTTGGATATACATTTCGATGTATGACATCACTAAGCAAAGTGCAATCAAAAAAGCAAATATCAAAACAGGATATCTTGCTTTTAAAACCAGACCGGGAAACAAAGTCACATAAAATGCCATATGTGTTAACCAAATATTTGTAGAATGCTTCCCGAAAAACAAAAATATGTTTTCCACAAATTTCGGCTTTTTTACCAGATTGAAAATTAACATAATTGCAATGGCAATCGGTCCTGTTAGTATCGCTTTTTCCAACAAATTTGATACCACAAACAGTACCGCTGCACTTATAAGGAGCAAAGCATTTGTCAATCGAGGCTTATTCAGTCGACCAAGAAAAAGATTGGCTTTTTCAAACACATTTTCTTTATGCATAAAAGCGCCAATAAGATAAAACGGCAATAATTTTAATAGGTCATTAAACAAATTATAGATGTTATTCGGCAAAAATGCTTCCAAAGATAGTATACTGAATTTTGTTTGTAAATACTGATATAAAACAAACACGAAACAAATCGCAACACCAATATAGGAATGAATCTTATTAACCGGCTTCATCAAGAGTTTTGCAGGAATTAATAAAACGATTATATATGCGGTTAAATACCACCATGAAGGAAAATATTTCAAACTCGGTATAGGGATGATATTTCCCAAAAAAATCCGCACATTACCGGGTATACTATCTCTTCCAAGCGCCAAACCCAAAGAACAAAATATAATTAGAATAATCCAATAATTAAATAAGAGTTTAAATATTCTTTTTAAATTATTTTTATATGTAGTCTGTCCTTTTTGAAACAAAAGGTGTTGTGCATAACCCGAGCACATGGAATAAATCGGCACGCAGATTTCACAAAAGAAACCAATCCAATACACAAATGGTTTCTCGCTGTTTAACCACAGTAACGGAGTGCCGAAAATCTTGTCTCCTAAACGACAAAAAAGGTGTAAGCAAACCATGGTAATAATCGCTAAACCCTGTGTCATGGTTGCTTCTTTTTTTCCATAAATCATCGTTAGATATCCTTCCTGCTTTATTGGAGAGCGTGCATTAAATATTGCAACGACGCTTCTTGAAATGTTTTTATTTGTCTGCTTGCCAGTGAAAAATCACATTGCAACAATTCTTCTTTACTTGGCAATTCATTTTGTACTAAACGCGACTCCAAACCGATTTTGGTTAAATAATCTATCTTACGGGAATCATTGTTGTTCTGTGCATTCTGTTGGTCAGGTGCAATTACGGTGATAAACGGCTTACCAAATATGCTCGCAAAAGCGGTACCGTGAAAAGAATTGGTATATACAAAGCTTGCGTTTTTAAATAATCCCACAAATTCTTCGGGAGACGCATCATATTTTTTAATGTACGGCTTTGTCATATCTCTTAAATACTCCGTAAGCACTACCACTTTTAAGCCGAGCATTTTTGCAAGCGTATCCACAAAATCTTTTCTGCCATGGTTATTTTCCAAAAAATATACGAGCATATACGGTTCTTTGATGTCCGGCTGTACCGCAAAATCATCCCAATGGTTCTTTTCCAACAACACTACCGGGTCACAGACAACGCTGATTTTTTCTTCGGCTATCTCATGTAAAACCGTTTTGCCTTTTAACTCTCGCACCGAGATGCTGTCAAAATCCTTTGCCCATGTATTAATTTGTTTTGTGGTCTTTTCATCAAACTCATGCTTACCGAAACTCGGCGCATATGCAATGCGCTTTGCAGAATTGTCTTTATCTAAAAACTGCAAATAGTATGCCGGCTCAAAATCCGGGCACACCGGGTTCCAAATCTGGTCACTGCCGCAAACAAAGGCATCATATTCGTTTTGAATCGCTTTTAATTGCTCTGTTTCGGTATACTCGGTGTCGGTAACCGGTAACACATGGTTAATAAACCTTTCAAATTCATTAAAACGCTTTTGTCTTTTGCCCTGCATCATCACATCAAATGCTTTGTGAATCATATTTCCGGAAGGTCTTTTGAGTGCATACATCTGCTTTTGCGCCTGTGGGCGTAAATTAAGAATTTTCACATCATTTCCCATCAATTCTAACTGCTTTGCAAGCGCATACGCCTGCAAAACAGAACCGTAATTATGGGAGCCGTGATAGGTTAAAGTGCCGATTTTTTTCATAAAAGTTACCTCATGGCAAACAAAATAATGGTATACATGCGAAATTTTAGAAGAAGAAAAATGATTTTTGTTTTTATACTTTCTTCTTTCACTGCAAAGCTTTCAAATGCCACTGTCGCATTTTTATCGTTTCTGATTGTTTTTAAACAACGCTTCTTCTCGGCAAAAGACAAATTACAACCGCTTTTTCCCAAGTTCATTAAAGAGAATTTGATATACTTTATCGTTTCATTTATCAGGCGCCTTTTCTCTGATTCTGCAACACCAAAACATTCCATAACCGTTTTTTTAATTGTCAACAATGCCGAAAGCTTGTTCCAAACATTTTCTCTGTATCGATTGGAAAGAGACTGTTCATTGTATCGATAATAATAGAGGGGTTCATTGACAACCGATAACACCGAGCATTTTGGATACACATCAAAATCAAAAACAACATCTTCCGCAAAAAACTCTTTTTCTGAGCGAAAAACTGTATTTTCAATCAAATCTTTGCGAAACAGCTGACGGCACACAAAACCTTCTATGGAAACCGGTTTTTTATTATGGTCCGGACCAATTAAAGGAAAAATGAAATTTTCCACAATTGCATCCTTTTCATAAACCGATTCTTCTAACGGTAACAGATGTTCTGTTTGCTCTTGTTCGGAAAATGTATAATGAGCACAAATGGATATTTGTGCATCATAGTCCGTAGCACTGCAATATAGTTTTTCAAACATAGTCGCATCTACATAATCATCTGAATCCACAAACCCGATATATGCGCCGGCACAAACTTGCAGTGCCGCATTTCTTGCACTCGATAACCCTCCATTTTCTTTGTGAATCACCTTCACTCGACTGTCCCTTTGTGCCCATGCATCACACATGGCGGGACAATTATCGGGCGAGCCGTCATCCACCAGAATAATTTCAATGTCTTCAAGTGTTTGGTTTACCAAAGACTCCACACATTTCCCTAAATATGCTTCCACTTTATAAACCGGTACTATTATACTGACTAATGGCATTTTTACTCCACATATCCAAAGCCTGTTTCCGATAAGGCTTGTTTCATTTCTTTTTTCATTTTGGTTGTAATTTCTTTATTTCTTAAGGTGTACTTTTCATCATAGCAGGGCTTTTGTGCCTGATATTGCCTGTGTTTTTCGATATAATCTTCCTGCGTTCCCAAAACCCTCGCCGGGTTTCCGGCAACAATACTGTTTTCCGGGAAAGACTTTGTCACTACACTACCGGCACCGATGACACAATTATCACCAAGGGTCACACCCGGCAGTATGATACTGCCTGCACCGATAAAAACATTGTTGCCGATTTTGACCGGAGCAATTTTAGTATAACCGGTATCATTCCACATGGAGGCGTCATGCGCTAAAATATGCACCCGAGGTGCCAGCACCACATTATCACCAATTTCGATTAACCAACAATGAGATTGGTCTATAATACAATGCTCTTGCCTTTTGAAATTCTTGCCGACAGTTAAACCCATACCGATAAGCGTATCGGTATCAATTTCCCCTCTGATTCTACATAGTGTTTTCCTAATCAATTTCATCGCTATCTCAATCCTATTTTTTTTGCTAATCCGTGCACACGCTCCGTGCCAAATATACGGTGAATCAATTTCATACATTTATCTTTTGCTTTGCTGCGCGGTGCCCATGTTTTGGCATACCAGTGAATCGAATACGTATTATCTGTCACATTCAGCCTTCCGGTTGCATCATCATACGGATTAAAATACTCTGCCGGATAAACGGTAACTTCTTCAACACATTGCTGCTCACCGTTTAAAACTAAACCTTTTTTCTTCAACAAATCTGTTGCAACCGTTGTGCAACCGAGAATGTTCAAAGAACCGTCTTCACGCACAAATATCTCTTCACGATAGCAATCGATATGTTCCTTCAAAAAAGCTGTGCCCGCTTCCGAAGCGAAGCCCTGTCCCGAATTGACATAATCATTATTTTCAAAACCGATATAGGCTTTGTTTTCCAAAAGTGAATCCAGCGGTTTTAAAAGTTCCACATCCGTATCAAGATAAATACCGCCTTCTTCATATAGCACCATTAAGCGCGCCACATCACTGACAAAAGCAAACTTCTTTGCCTCATATGCCTGTGCGGCAAACGGCATGCAATGAACATCAAAATTTGTCTCGTTCCACTCCTTGATTTCATAATCGGGGCAATAGGTTTTCCAGCTGTTAATGCACTTATGAACTTCTTGAGGTTTGGGCGCACCGCCAAACCAAAAATAGTGAATTTTTTTCGGTATCATTGTTTTATTTTCCTTGTTTTATATTTTGTCAGGCAATACAGCACAATCCCAAACGGTATTGCTGCTACAGTGTAGAATTTTTTAGGGGAGTTTTTTAAAAAACCTTTATCCTTTAACATGATACTTGAAGATATATAATGAACATTTAAAATAAAAAGCCTTTTTTTGTTTTTTTGGTATTGCATTTCAAATTTTCGTATAAAAGACCAGCCCTGCGGATTGGTGACATATTGCCGATACATGTTTTTTGTGCTGCCGTCAGCCACATATTCCACAACACATACCGGTTCGTTTAAAATAATCAGTTCATACTGCTGGTCCACTAAAGTATATTTATATCCTAATGAAACAAACTTTTCGCCTTCAAATACCGGATAGGGTGGAACAGAGGTAATTACATCGGTTCGATAAATTAATTTTTTATCTCCCTTGCCGCCTCGCTCATGAAATTCTGAAAGTGTAATAGAAAAATCGTCTAAAGGAAGATTGTCCCCAATCACTTCCAAATTTTCATTATCTACATCCAGTGCAATAATCCCTGCATATTTTTCGGAGCCGTGCTCTTTCCAACAATTCAATATTATTTCAACTGCGTTATCAGGCATATAATCATCAGAATCAATGCAGACATTCAGCTCGGTTTTAATGTGCTCATAAGCAGTATTATGTGCCGTGTGCATGCCACCGTTTTCTTTATACACATATTGAATCGGAAAGCCATTATCCTCTTTTTGCCAGCCCTCAACCAGTTCTCTTGTGTTATCGGTTGAACCATCGTCCACAACCAGCCACACAAAATCTTTACTTGTTTGCCGACATAAGCTTTCATAGCATCTGCCAAGTAAATATGCCCGGTTATATGCCGGTGTAAAAACTGTAAGTGTTTTCATTTTGTTTCCTTTTTATTTTTTAAATTCAAATAGAAATCGGTCAACCAATCTGTTGAGGTTTGAATATCATACCCCGCAGCCGCAATTGTAGCATACATATCTTTTCTCTCGTAGGGAGTCATATTAATGATAGTTTGTGCCCACTGCTCTTTCGGAGTTTCTAAACTCATAAAATCAACCAATCCCGTGATGTCAGTTTCTGCGGAAATCGTATCCGAAAGTAAGCACCTTAAACCTGCCGCCTGTGCTTCTACCGCAGCTACCGGTAAGCCCTCGTAAAGCGATGGCATCATATAAATATCAAATGCCTGCAGCCATTCATTAACATTAGACTGTACGCCGACAAAATGCACCTTATCCGCCACACCTAACTGTGCAGCATACTCCTCATACGCATTGCCCACATGGCTTTTGCCAAGGCAAACAAAGCGATACTTCAAACCGCGCGCGAGGAGCACTTGTAAAACATCTAAAATAAACTTCTGATTTTTTCTCGCATTGATACTTGCAACATTGCCAATGACAATTTCATCATCTGCAACACCAAGTGATTCTCTGATTCTTATTCTTGTTTGCTCATCATAAATGTAGTTTTTCGCAATGATTCCGTTTTTAATGATGTACGCATTCTCTGCTTGCTCTCCAAACAAATATTCTGCTGCCACTTTTGAACAGGCGAATTTATAATCACAGCAGGAATTGATATTGGTTGTGTATACTCTGCGAATAAACGCTTTTATTCCGCTTCCCCTTGAACTTATATGTGAATGAACAATTGTCACTCTATTCATCCGTTTTGCTATACGCAAATGAACTTTTGCAATTGTGAAGAGATGGCTATGAATAATGTCATAATCAGGGTGTTCGGCTAAAAACTTTTTCCACCAATGTTTGTATAATAAATGATTCCATATTTTATAGTCCGGACAATGATAGATTATTCCGCCTAATTCTTTTATTTCGGCATCATAATCACACTCTTCGCTCACATGAACAACAAAATCAAATATGATTTTTTCGCGGTCAATGGTTCTGAAAATATTCATAAGTAATGTTTCAATACCACCACGATTCATTTCATGGACAATTAACAAAATTCTTTTGGGTTGCATAACTGTTACTCCCTGTTTAATCGCTTTTACTCTAAAACGATTTTTTCACTCTTGATGTCAATCCACTCACCAATTCGGTAATCCCATTCCTCCGGTCGAATATCATTACAACCTCCACCATGATAAAAAGTGATTTCTCCGAAATACACATCACCATCTAAATTGTATAAATCCACTCTGCAAAACGGGAAAGGCTTTGACAAGTCGGCAGCAACCTGAATCATTTTTTCCCAGTTGTGCGGTTTTTCTATGGGACCTTTATAATTCTCTCGGGTTTCCTTTACAGGCAAAAGATTGAAGTCCATATCGTAAATGTTTCTCGGATATTCATGATTATAGATATTATTTTCATCCAACAAACCGATATCCAAAAAGAGCAGTTTCGGTTCACCGTCAAAACACATAAACTTATAATCAATCGGCAAATGTCCGTTTTTATCTCGAATGACTTCCTCCACAACCACACGAGGAGGAATGTTTTTATAGTTCCATTCCCTACTAAACCAAAAGGGATTCTGCTTTAAAGCAAAATTAATTCGCTTTCTTATCATTTTGATATCATTCTTTTTGGCAGGGTCAAAAAAGTAGTTCTCTCCCGAACCGCTTGTGCATTTAATAATTGCCTCTTTTGTGATAGAGTCAAATGGTATTTTATCTGCGTTATTATAAACCGTTCCGATTTGCGGAATTAAGATATCTTCATGTCCGGCATCCTTCACAACTTGTCTAACTGCATATTTATCGGAACAGACAGTCATAAACGGGTCTCTATTATGTAGTTTTAACCACCAAATCTTTTCATCAAACCGCTTAGGGTTTTCTAAATCTAAGCGTTTGCCCGTATAGAACTTGTAAAACCATTGTGCATACTTTTCATCCGGCAATATCAGCATAAATCTTGCGAACAAACTCCTGACAGTCTGAAAAACCATACTGCCAAAGTTACTCTTGTCTGCCCATTTTTTTAATGCCGATTTTAGTTTAAACAACATATTATAAATTCTCCTTATACCATTCAATCGCGGCTTTGATGCCTCTCTCGAAGCTCCAATCCGGGTTATAGCCGAGTAATTCCCTTGCTTTGCTGATATCGGCATTTGAGTGTTTAATGTCACCTTTGCGGTCAGGTCCGAAGTTAGGCTCGATATCCACACCGAGCGCTTCGGTCAAGCCGTAGTAAATATCAATGAGGTACTCTCTGCCGCCGTAAGCCACATTAAAGGCTTGTCCCGCCGCTTCATGTGGTGCAAGGCAGGCTTTGAGGTTTGCCTCAATCACATTTTCAATGTAAGTAAAGTCACGGCTCTGCTTGCCGTCGCCGTTGATGGTCGGCACCTCACCGTCAAGCAGTTGCTTAATGAATTTCGGAATCACCGCGGCATAGGCACCGTTGGGGTCCTGTCGCCTGCCGAACACATTGAAGTAGCGAAGACCATAGGTATCTAAACCATAGTGCATGGTATATTGCTTTGCCCATTCCTCATCACAGCGTTTGGTCAGTGCATAGGGAGAAAGCAGGTTGCCCTCCACACCTTCTTTTTTCGGCAGCTTCGGCTCATCCCCGTAAACAGAGGAAGAAGATGCATACACAAACTTTTTAACGCCCTGCTGCCTGGCTGCCTCCATCATATTCAAAGTGCCTTGAATATTATTTAAGCAATAAAACAAAGGCATTTCCAAACTGCGCGGCACACTGCCCCACGCCGCTTGGTTAAGCACATAATCTACACCCTCGCAGGCTTTCATACAGGTATCAAGGTCTTTGATATCGCCTTTAATAAATTCATAATTCGGATTGTCTAAAAACAAATCCACATTTGCCTGCTTGCCGGTGGAGAGGTCATCGAGAGCCCTTACCTTGTAGCCTAAATTTAAAATTGCTTCACACAGGTTTGAGCCGATAAAGCCCGCCGCACCTGTGACTAAAAATAAACTGTCTTTTTCAAATTTTACACTTTCGTAACCCATAATTTACTTCCTTAATAATTTTGAATTTTGAATGTTGAGTGTTGAATTGCGGGCGGGACACCCGCACCCGTTTTAAAAACAATTCTATTTGCCGGATTCTTGACGTTCGCGAATCGTTTTAACAGATGATGTTAAAATCCTTTTTATTTCTGAACAATCTCTATATAACGTATTAAATCTCTCTTTTCCGATATAGTCTGTTTTGTATAGCAGCCTTAACCAATACAGTGATTCGTTACACTCTTTTAATGCAATGTACAACTTATTTACAAAATCATTTTCACTGCTGGCGCATTCGCTCTCTGCAATGTTTGCACCGATACTTGTTCCACTCCTTAGTAACTGTTTGGACAAAATGAATTCGTTTTTTGTTAGCGTTAAATCCTTGTAAGCGTTAACAACTGCAATCGCAAAGTTTTCACTTTTCATTTGTACAACATTATCTGACGTTCCCATACTTTTCACATCAATACAAATCTTAAAATTATTCAATGCAAAGCTTTGCCTTGCCACCTTAATTCATAATTCAACTTTCAAAATTCTTAAATATTCAAATCGGGTGAGGGCAGAGCCCTCCCTCAATTCTTAATTCAAAATTTTCAATTCTCAATTCGCTTGTAATTGCAAATTACAAGCGCCAATAACTGTATCCTGCCGATTCATATTCTTTTCTGTTAAGAATACCTTTAACATCAACGAGTATCTTTTTATCGGAATTATAAAGTTCGTCAATATCGGCAATTTTAAGAGCCTTGAATTCCTCGTGAGCTACTGCGAGAACGATTGCGTCCATATCCTTAATTTGTGACATATCGGCAAATTCCACGCCATAGAGTGCCTTTGCTTCTGCCTTGTCCGCAATCGGGTCGGCAATCATCGGCTCTATGCCATACTCTTTAAGTTCGCTCACAATATCAATAATCTTTGTGTTTCTCGTATCGGGGCAATCCTCTTTAAAAGTAAAGCCCAAAATAGCTACCTTTGCGCCCTTGACCGCTTTATCGGCGGCAATAAGTTTTTTAACAATGTTTTCGGCAACATATTTGCCCATATCATCATTAATGCGCCTGCCGGAAAGAATAATCTGGCTGTGATAACCAAGCATCTCCGCCTTGTAGGTCAAATAGTAGGGGTCTACACCGATGCAGTGACCGCCGACAAGACCGGGTGAGAATTTTAAAAAATTCCATTTCGTGCCTGCCGCTTCCAAAACAGCTTTGGTATCAATGCCCATTTTGTTAAAGATAATGGAAAGCTCATTCATAAAAGCGATATTGATATCTCTTTGGCTGTTTTCAATGACCTTGGCGGCTTCTGCCACTTTGATGGATTCGGCTCTATGCACACCGGCATCCACTACAATCTCATAAACCTTGGCAATGGTATCAAGACTCTCCGCATCCATACCGGAAACAATCTTGGTAATGGTGTTGAGCCTGTGCACCTTGTCGCCGGGATTAATTCTCTCGGGAGAATAACCAACCTTGAAATCCACGCCGCATTTGAGTCCCGATTCCTTTTCCATAATCGGCACGCAAACATCCTCGGTAACCCCGGGATACACAGTGGATTCAAACACAACAATGCTGCCGTTTGTTAAATTTCTGCCGACAATGCGGCTTGCACCCTCAACCGGTGTTAAATCCGGCGTATGGTCATCATTGACCGGTGTCGGCACAGCAACAATGTGAAACTTTGCGCGCTGCAAATCGGTTTCATCGGCAGTAAATTCCACTGTGGTTGCTTGAATGGCTTCATCGCCCACTTCGTTGGTCGGGTCGATACCGGCTTTATATGTTTCGATTTTTTTAGCATTTAAATCGAAGCCGATAACATGTACCCCTCTTTTGGCAAACTCAATGGCTATCGGCATGCCGACATAGCCGAGTCCGACAAGGGAAATGTTTTCTTCTTTCTTTTTAATCTGTTCGTAACTAACCATATTTGACCTCTGTTTCTATTGAATGTTTTTCTTGCTCATTTTGTCGCTTTGCCTGTGATAAAACAACAGCAATTTTGCCGGTACCACAGAAGCAATTAAGGGTTTAAAGGCAAAAACATATTTGTAAATCGGATAGTGCAAACGCTTATATCCGATAAGCTTTGTCTGAACGGAATACATGCGTGTTTCAAAAGTGCGCCGCTTAAATGAATTACTGTCCTCTAAAACTAAGTACAACGGCTCTTGCAAGTTATACCCCTTCTCACCCAGCGCAAAAAAACGAAACCACAAATCGTAATCCTGCCCTCTGCGCGTTCTTTTGGAAACCGTGTAACCGCCCAGCTGTGTATAAGCGGATTTGCGCATCATAATTGTTGCATGTGCAAAGGGTGAACGGCTCACCAAATCTCTTGCCTGCGGTTGCGTTTTCATATAGCGTGCCGCTTTTTTGCCTTGTGCATCAAACGGAATCATGGCGGTTCCGACAACCATATAATCCGGATGCTTGTCTAAAAAATCCACCTGCGTTTGAAACCGCTCCGGCAGAGAAATATCATCTGCATCCATTCTGGCAATATATTCCCCTTTGGCGATTTTCAAACAACGATTCAGTGAATGTGCCAAATAACATCTTCGGCTATTTTTTATTAAAATTATTTTTTCGGGATACTGCCTTTTGTACTCCTTTAGGCTCCGACCGGTATGGTCTGTTGACGCATCATCACAAATAATCAACTCCCAATCGGTAAAGGTTTGTGCCAAAATGGATTCGATGGCTCTACCCACTGTTTTTTCACAGTTATACGCTGCCATAATGACCGATACTTTTGGCATATTTCCTCCCGTTAATACTTGGCTTGATCGCTTTCGGTAACCTTGTGAATCATTTCAATATATTTCTGTGCAACAAGGTTTCTATCAAATTCTTTTTCCATTTTTTCTCTGCCGCGCCTGCCCATTTCCACCTGTTGTTCATAGGGCGTGTTGATGAACTTCTCGATAGCTTCTTCGAGCGACCGGGCATCTTTCACCTTACAACCGAATCCGGTAATACCCTCTTCAAAGGCTTCCATGCACCCGTGAATGTTGGTCGCAATCACCGGTCGACCGGTCGCCGCAGCCTCCAAAAGCACATTTGCCATGCCCTCATGGTAGGTAGGATGAATTAAGCAATTGCAATTTTTCTCTATCTCGTGAACTTCTTCCTGTAGCTTCTTGCCGTGGTAGATAATCACACCTTCGCCATGGAGCTTGTCTACCATCGGTGTTAATTGTTCTTCCTCGTACCAACCGATTACATGAAATTCGGTGTTTGGATATTTTTGCTTAATGTGTTGCACGGCTTCAAAAAACTCATTATAGCCTTTATCGGCTCTGACTCTGGAAACAAATACAAAGCGCGTGACACCGTCATTCGGCGGAAACGATTCATACTTTTGTTTTTCCAAATTAACCCCGGAGCCGGGTAAAATCACCGTAGGCGTATTTTCGCCGATAACGCCCGCTTCCTTTAACTTGTCTCTATTCTCCACATTTTGAAAAAACACACAACTGCTTTTACGGTAGCCGATTTTTTGCAGTTTTAAAATCAGAGAGGAAAGCAAGCCCTTGTTCTGCAAAACGCTACCCAGTCCTGTCACATTATTCAAATACGGTGTCTTTATTGATTGACAAGCTATGCTGGCGTAAATATTCGGTTTAACGGTATATGTTAAAACGATATCCGGATGATACTGATGTATTAACTTTTTGCAATCCTTCACAAATTTCAAATCCTGCAAAATATCCGTGCCGTGCCTGCTGACATTTACATTCTCAACCTTGCAACCGAGAGACGCAATGCTTTCGGTATTCTCTGCAAGCGGATAACAGACAGTCACATCAAAGCCGCTCTTTACAAAACTCGAGACAATTTCACAGCGAAAATTTAATATTGTGCTTTCATCATTCGCAATAATCAGTATTTTTGTCACTTTATTTCCCCTTTACAGTTGAGCTCCGCCCAAATCCATTGATGCAAACCAGTTTGTAGTGTAGTATGAATCCCGGGTCTGCAAATAAAAATATACTCCATAGAAAATTAAACTAGTTGCAAAAATAGGCCCTTTGGTTTGCTTTGGCAAGACCCGCTTTAGAATGAAAGGGAAGAGTATCAATCCGAAGATATCCGTATATAAAGGCAGTCTCCCCATATAAATACCGCTTGTTACCACGCCCACTGCATACAATCCGCCGGTAATCAGTGACATGTTGACGAGAACATTGATATCCGGACTATTAAACTCCGCTATTTTATCTTTATATACAAATGCCAACACCGGTGTAACCATGGAAACAAGGAAGCGCAAGATATTTACACCATCATCCTCCGCAAATTGCTCTGCCACATCATACTCTTCAAACGAGCTGTCTAACAGCGCCGTGAACTGATTTGGGAACAGAATAACCACTGCCATTGTTGCCAAAATACAAGCATAAATACCGTAACTCCAGTTTTTCATGTTGGCAATGAAATAGACAGGAATAAATGTCCATGCGGTTTTGTGTACAAAATAGAGCACAAATACCAACAATAGCACTTTCCACAGCTTTTTTTCGACCACCCATTTGAAATTCGCAAACAAAATGGCAGCCACTAAAAACTGGCGCATGCCGTTAAATAGCCAAGTGTAATACAAACCGGTAATGAAAATATAATAACTGATAATCACATCATCGGAATACCGGCTGATGCCTTTATAAATACAAAATCCGGAAACAATTGCAATGCTGGCAAGGTAAAACTGCCATCTGAAGCCCAATCGTTTCAAAACAAGCTGATACAACACAAATAACGGTGCTTTATCTCCGGAAGCATCCTTATCACTAAAAAACAGTTCTTTGATAGATATGTCCGTACTTAATGCTTTGTAGTTGTTGATATAAGCTGCCGTATCCGCCACGCCATTTCGAATTGCTGCCCAAAAGGTAATATAAGCGAACATTACAAAAGTTAATATGTATACAATCTTTTGTCGTTGTTTTTGTGACTTGTCGTCTAATATAGAGTAATTGACATTTCGCTGATTGATAATCAATGCGCATAAACCGCACAATATCAAAGCTAAATAATATACCCATCTATTTTGTTCAAACATTAACTGATTTCTTCCTTTACTCTCTTTACAATCTGCTCTGCATTCATGCCATACAACGAACGTAAATAGTTTTGATTTCCTACTGCCGTACAATATTCATCGGGAATGCCGATTTTAATAAGCTTCACTTTTGCTCCAATATCGGTAATCACTTCCGATACCGCGCTTGCAAAGCCGCCGAGAATATTGTGTTCCTCCACCGTGACGATATAATCGTACTCTTTGGCGCAAGCCGCTATCACTTCTTTATCAATCGGCTTAACCGTGTGGAAAGAATATTGCTCCACCCCGATACCATCTTGTTCAAGCAGGTCTGCCGCGGCGGTTGCTTCTTCCAAAATTGCGCCTGCCGAAAAAACAGCAATTTTCTTATTTGCGCTTTCTATCGGTTCACGCACTTTTATCGCCTTGCCGATTTGGAAATTCTCGATTTTCTCGTGAACTTTCTTTTCACCGCCTCTGCCCAGCCTTAAGTAGACCGTGCCGGGCGTGTGAATGATTGCTTTGACGGCTTCCGCCGCTTCCGTGGGATCACCGGGGCACACCACAGTGACTCCGGGGAGCGCGCGGATAATCGCAATATCATCCGTTGCCTGGTGGCTCATGCCGAGCGAGCCGTACACAAAACCGCCGCCCACACAAATGATTTTTACATTTGCTTTCATATACGCGCAGTCGTTGCGGATTTGCTCCACACACCTGAGTGTCGGGAAATTACCGATGGAGTAGGTGAACACCGTTTTACCGCTCAGCGCCATGCCGGCGGCAATACCGGTCATACTCTGCTCGGCAATGCCGGCATTGGTGAATTGATTCGGTAACTGCTCGTAAAAGGGTTTTAACACCCCGAAGCCGAGGTCACCGGTGATTAATTCAATATTTTTGTCTTTTTTCGCTTGTTCAATCAGCGTTCTGATTACTGTATCACGCATAGTTTTTTCTCTCACTAAATCAAATCGGGTGCGGGTGTCCCGCCCTCAATTATTCATTATTCATCATTCACTATTCATTTTGGCGAAAAATTATTTTCGCCAATTCGGGTGCCAAGTCGCACTCGTCGTATGGTCATTATAAATATCTGCCCCTTCGGGAACCGGTGTCGGGTTCTCAATACCATTGGGTGTGTAGGGGTCTTCCACGCCTTCCGGCTTAATCTTGTGCAGTTCATTGACCGCCAAATCATACTCCCATCCGTCATGCGGGAAACGATAGTGCCACAAAATATCAAACTCCATAAACGGGATGCCGAAACCTTTTTTTGTGTTGGCAATAATGACCTTGGGCTTCTCATTATCAAATTCTTTCTTGAAAGCTTCGTCTAATTCTTTGTGGTCGTTGCCGTTAATGCTCACAACATTCCAGCCGAAAGCTTCCCACTTCGCTTCAAAGTTCCCGAGCGCTACGGTTTTTTCACAAAAGTCCATACTCTGCATCATATTGTGGTCCACAATCGCAGTCAAATTCTTTAAATCATTGTGCGCTGCAAACATTGCCGCTTCCCAAACAGAGCCTTCATCGCACTCGCCGTCTCCCAGTACCACATAGACTTTGTAATCCTTGTGGTTTTTCAGTCCCGCATACGCCATACCTGCTGCAACGGGAAGTCCGTGACCGAGAGAACCGGTCGAGAGGTCTACCCCCGGTACATGGTGGCTCACATGCCCGGAAAGGCGGGATGCGTTTTGATAGTGGGTTTTTAATTCCTCTACCGGGAAAAAACCGCTCTCGGCAAGTGCAGCATATACACTTGCGCCGGCATGTCCCTTAGAAAGAATAAACCTGTCTCGGTTTTCATCCTTCGGATTTTGCGGGTCAACACGCAACACTTCAGCATACAGCTTACCCATTACATCGGCAACGCTTAAAATAGATGCCAGATGCGAGCCGCCGGAAAGATGCGTCATTTCCACGCCATGTCTTCTGATTTTCCACGCTAATTGTTCACCGGTCATATGTTATCCTCCAATAATAGGTGATAAAAATCGTTTGTTCGCTTTCTTCTCTATGAAATCAATCAAAAGGATTGTTACAATCGGTCCGCAGATGCCTGCCGCAAACGCAAGCGGCATCGTGATGTAATATGGTTGCGCCAGCTTTTGTTCAAATACGATACTCACAACACTTTGGAACGGCCAGGATAAAATAAAAATAGAATAGGTTTTATCACACATGAATCTGCCGACTTTGGTATTGGTGATATCAAAGCACTGCGCAATTGCCAACACAAACAGCAGCATCATGATACCAATGACTTCATGTTTTAAGGTTTTTACCCATTCAATTCTTGTTTGAATCAGAAAATACGCTGCTAGAGCGAGCGGAAGCAACAGCAAAAATGCATACTTTGTTCTTTTCCCCGTTATGAGCGTTTCTGCTGCCGTGTCTGCAAACAGCAAGCCGAGCGCATAAAAGCAAGTATATTTAAGAATATCGTTAACAGCAAACCAATCCGTCACTTTACCGATAAGCGGCAATCCGAAGAGTAGCACTGTAATGAAAGCAAAAACAACGACGGATTTGTTTTTGAGTTTTGCAAACAAAAATGACAGCAAAGATATTAACAATAATGTCGGCAGGAACCAAAAATGTCCCCACACATTTTCCCGCGGTACTAAAAAAGCCTTAATAAAATACATCAGTGACAATTCCGCTTCACCGTGAAAAAAAGTACTCAATAAAACCTTCGGGAAAAAGCCGACTATGGTCAATACCACATAAGGCAGCAGCAGACGATAGCTGCGTTTTCTTACATAAGCGGAATAGGTGTATCTCTGCATAGCGTGTGTTTTATAAAACAAATATCCGCTCACAAAGAAAAATAGAGGCATGTGAAAGGTATATAAAAAAGTATCCATGAGATAAATAGCATTTGGAATCTTCCAATTGAGCGGAATAGAATGCCCTAAAATCACAAGGATACACCCAATCAACTGTGCCTGTGCTATATATGCAATTTTTCTTTGCTTTGTTTCACTCATGTTATTTTGAAATCTCGTTTAATTCCTGTAGTTCTTCCTCACTCAAATTAAAGTTGAATGCTTCGAGGTTGGATTTTAACTGTGCGGGGCGTTTGATGCCTGCGAGCACCACGCTTTCTTCAATATTATCCAAAATATATCTCACTGCCACACTCGCTACCGACACGCCGTGTGCCGCGGCGATGCCGCGCATCACTTCTACAATTTCCAAATTCTTTTTGAGTTTGTCACCGTGAAAGTTTACATAGATTTCACGCGAGCGCCTGTCGTCCGCACCGAAGTTGGTGTTTTCCAAATTATACTTGCCGGTCAGGATGCCCTGCCCGAGAGAGCCCCAAGTCAGCGGTGAGAGATCATACTCCTTTGCCAAGCGTTTGATAACCGCTTCATTTTTGCGGCAGGCGAGAGAGTATTCATCTTGAAACGAAACAAACTTACCTTTTAGCGCTTTCAGCTCCGCTTCATCCGCTTCGCCGATATTTGAAAGCGCCGCATAGCGAATCTTGCCCCGCTCTTTGAGTCGCTCCAAAGTATCTGCCACATCGGCAAGCGGGGTCTTACCGTCACGATAATGCACGGTATATAAATCAATATAGTCCGTACCGAGCCGCTGCAGCGAACCCTCACAGGCTTCAAAGATATATTCGCGGCTGTTGTCATAAAAGGTAGGTTGTCCTTTTTTTGCATGTACGCCGAACTTGTCGGAAATAACAACATCTTTTCTTCTTGCGCCAAGCGCCTTGCCGAGCGTTAACTCCGACTGCCCGAGCCCGTAGGTTTCGGCAGTGTCAAAAAAGTTGACGCCGCTGTCGAGTGCGGTGTGCACGGCATCAATCAGCTCCCGCTCCTGCACATCGCCCCAGCCGTAGCCGCCCATCGGACAGCCGCCCATACAGAAGCGAGACACGGTTAAATTTGAATTTTTAAGTAAAATATATTCCAAAATAACTCCCTCAAAAAATGCTAAATTCTAAATGCTTAATTCTAAATTATTTATTGATTTCCGTAGTCTTTATAATGCTGGTTAAAATTGCAACTAACTCTTTTGCATCTGCATACATCGTTTCAAATTCCTGTGTTTCAATGATTTCTGCTTCTTTCATAATTTCAAGCCAGTAACATGTTTCCTCTGCTTCTTTAAGTGCAATACATTGTTTGGCAATAAAGTCTTTTCTACTTTGAGCCCTTGATGCTTCTCGTGTATTGGCGCCAATGCTTGTACCGCTCTTAAGAATTTGCTGTGCCAAGATATACTCATGCTTCTCGTTATATAAATACTTGTAAAAACGAATAATCCTAACTGCAAATTTCTTGCTCTTAATTAGAATGGCGTTTTCTTTCTCCATGTTTTTTCTCACATTTCATTTTGCATTTAGAATTTTGAATTTAGAATTCTAAATGTTATTTTCTGCCAAAAATAACATTTACCGCTTTTTTGACCACATCAAATACGGTCTTAAAAAATATTTTGATATCTGTCTTGAAGGAAACTTCAGCAGCGTATTTCACACGCAGAGCATTTTTATTTTTAAGCACATAGGTTTCATACATTTCATCGGCATTTTGGTCGCCGACAATTTCATCGAGATTAATAAAGAGATCTGAACTGAAATCGGTTATGCCGGGTCTGACCTCAAATATGTATTGCTCTACACCCTCATACTGCTCGGTGTACCGCAACAGCTCCGGTCGCGGTCCGATAAAACTCATTTCTCCACGCAGGATATTAAACAGATTGGCAAATTCATCCATCTTGGTTTTGCGAATAAAATGTCCTATCTTAGTGATGCGATCATCATTGAGCGCCGTGGTGCCGCCGCCGATTTTATCGGCATTCTTTACCATACTTCTAAATTTGAAAATTTTAAAACTTTTATTTTTATAACCGCCCCGGTATGCTCTGTAGAATACCGGGAACCCATCATCGATGACAATCAAGAGGCTAATAACCAAAAGAAGTGGAGATAGCAGGATGGTTGCGAACAGTGCAAGCACAAAATCAATCATGCGCTTAACAACTCTGTTGTAGAAACTATTGCAACCGACTATCGCTTCCTCGGGAGGATATTCAATTTTCAGTGCTTTTAGTTCTTCTACACTTGTCATTTT
>JAFWGH010000069.1 GCA_017512465.1 Clostridia bacterium | reverse complement strand
TTCTACTATATCTTTACAACTACTATTTACTGTTTTGACTTTCAACAGGACTTACCTATGCGCTGACACTAAAGACTTACCTATGCGCTGACTAAACAGAGGGCGAAGCCCTCCCTTAACTCCACACTCCACTCTCCACACTTCAAACTATCAAAAATTCCGAACTCCGCATTATTCAGCGGCTCCGCCGCGTTTTCGGTGTTCAGTTGGAAAACTCTTAATTTTTAAATAATTTTTTTAAAAGAAAGTGTTTTACATTATGCTTTCTTTTATGATATAATAAACTGAATATTTGCAATTTTGCGCATTAATCGCGCAAAAATCCTATTCAACAAACCACTGTTTTTATCGGAGGCACACAATGAAAGTGACAAAAAGCATTCAAGACTCCACACTCACTGTTCAGCTTGAGGGGAAACTCGATACCAACACCACCCCGCTTGCCGAGCAGGAAATCATGGAAGATGTCGATAAGGCAGATACTATTATTATCGATATGGAAAAATTAAAATACATCTCTTCCGCCGGCTTGCGCCTGCTGCTGATTTTGCACAAAAAAATGGCAACGCGCGGCGGGTTAATCATTATCAATATTAACGAACCGATTAGAGAAATATTGGATTTTACCGGCTTTTCGGAAATATTGGAGATTAAATAATTGATAAAACGGTGTTTTAACAGAATATATTCCCCGCAGCCTTGCAACACCGGGCGCCAATTTGAACTCGATGTTTTTCGCTTCATTTTGATTTACCGCCTGGCAGTGGTGCATGTGTTTGTGGATGCTTCGCCGCCCGCCGCGCTCGATACGCTCGGTGTGCCGTATTATTTCGATTCGATTGTCGGTGGTGTCATCGGTGCGCCGCGCTTTATGATTATGATGGGTATCGGCTTGGCGTATTCCACACATTCCGCACCGCAGCTGCTATTTAAGCGCGGCCTCAAACTCGGCGCTGTCGGCTTATTGCTCAATGTGTTCCGCTACCTGATTCCCTCGTTTATCGGCTATTGGATTACAGGAGATGCCGCACATTATTTAAAGCCGCTGCCGTATTTGTTTTTCGGCAATGATATTTTACAATTCGCCGCACTTGCGATGCTATTGATGGCGCTGCTGTTGTATTTAAAGCTGACACCGGGAAAAATCTTTTTGATTGCGTTAGGCCTTAGCATTCTCGGCACAATTTTCCGCTCGGTGGATTGCCAAAACACGGTGCTCAATATTGTATTATCACATTTTGTCGGCGTGGAAACGGTGTCGGGTGAGCCGTTTATTTATTCGGACTTCCCGCTTATCACCTGGTTTATTTTCTATGCCTTCGGCTATATCTTCGGGCATTTTTACCGACATATAAAAGATAAAAAAGCCTTTTATTTGCTCGTTAGCCCGATATGCCTTGTGATTGCCGTTGCCTTCTGCACATGGGAAATTGTCGGCGGCTTCGGCATGATGATGGGTGAAGGCGACAATGTTTTTTACCACATGCACACGATAGAGGCATTCATTTGCATTATTGCTTGTGTCGGTACGCTGATTGTATCCTATGCACTCTCGCTTGTTATCCCCGCATCGTGGAGAAAACCGATTACCATGGTCAGCCGCAATGTTAACGCGATTTACTGCATCCACTGGGTACTCGTGTGGTGGACTGTGGATTTAGCACTTTACTGCATCAAAGGCGATCCGTATCTAAGTCCCCTCCCCGCCTACCTGCTCGGATTGGTTCTCAGTATCGTTTCCATGCTGCTTGCACATGCGTGGAGCCAATTCAAAATAAAGTTAAAGAGGAAAAAAGGTTATGAAAAAAAAGGGTAAAATAGCATGGCGCACATTGTTAGGTCTGGTTGTGTTCGGACTGGTGCTTATGATTGCTATCAGCACCGCAATCGGGTATTGGGTGCGTGAGGAAATGATTGAAACCTATTCCGATACCGCCTACTCTTTCACTGCGTCTGCTGCCGAATTTATTGACGGCGACCAAATTGCAAAATACCTGCAAGCCGGACAAAAGGATGACTACTATGAATCCGTGAACCGCTACTTGAACATCCATGCCAAAAATTGCGACATTGAGTATTTCTATGTCTTTATTCCCGGTGAGAACAATATCACCTATATTTGGGATGCCGACACGAATGATACGGATAACGAGGAGCCGACAGAGCTGCTCGAGCAAGAACCGTACACCGATGAAAATGCACAAGCCGAGGCGCATAAGCTCATGGAAGGCACCGCAAAAAAAGAAGAGCACTTTTTTAAGGATACCGACGGCAGCTATGTCATTACCGGTAACAGTGTGATTTATGACTCCGCCAAAAATCCGGTTGCCATTGTGGCGGCGGATGTGCGTGTTACAGATGTTGTGGATAATGCGCGCCAAGTTGTTTTTGGTGTGCTGCCTCCCACCTTGGGTGTCATTATTTTAATGATTGTTTTTTACTTCATCTATACCAAGAAAAAGCTTGTGGACCCGATTGTGAAGCTGCAAAAAGCCACGGGTGCCATTGTCGATAACATTGAGAAGGATACCAAGCTTGATATCGATATTCACACCAATGATGAAGTGGAAATGCTCGCTGAATCCTTTGAAAAAATGGATACCAACCTGCGCACCTATATTCAACAAAACGAAGCCATTACCGCAGAAAAAGAGAGAATTGGTACAGAGCTCGAGCTCGCCACAAAAATTCAAGCGGATATGCTGCCCAATATCTTCCCCGCCTTTCCCGACAGAAGCGATTTTGATATTTTTGCCAGCATGACACCTGCGAAGGCAGTCGGCGGTGATTTTTATGATTTCTTCTTAACGGATGAAAACCATTTGGCATTTCTCATCGCCGATGTTTCCGGCAAGGGTATTCCCGCAGCACTGTTTATGATGATGAGCAAGATTTTGATTCAAAACGCTGCCATGCGCGGTTTAGCTCCCGGCAAAGCGCTTGAAATAGTCAATAAACAAATCTGCGCCAACAACCGCGAGGAAATGTTTGTGACTGTTTGGCTGGGTATTTTGGATTTAAATACCGGTGTTTTAACCGCCGCAAATGCCGGCCACGAAAAGCCGATGCTCATGCAGCCGGGCGGTGCGTTTGAAATGCAGCTCGACCGTAACGGCTTTATTATCGGCGGTATTAAAAATGTCTCTTATCAAGATTACCAAATCAAACTCGAAAAGGGTGCGAAGCTGTTTGTGTATACCGATGGTGTTGTGGAAGCGACCAGTGAGGCGGATGAGCAGTTCGGTTTCGCAAATACCCTTGCGGCGCTCAATGAGGTGAAGGATAAAACACCGCAGCAAATCCTCACGCATATCAAAGAAAGTGTGGATGCCTTTGCGGGAGATGCCCCGCAGTTTGATGATTTGACCATGCTGTGTCTTGAATATTCGGGCAAAAATGATGAAATGACACTCGATGCCACACTCGAAAATGTCACCACCGCTGTTAACTTTGTGGGCGATAAAGCGAAGGAACTCAACTTTGAGCGCAAAGCGCAGTACCACATCGAAATGGCTGTGGATGAAATCATCAGCAATGTGGCGCGCTATGCCTATGATAAGCAGGAAGGCACGGTGGACATTGCGGTGCACAGTGATGAAAAATGTATGTGCATCACTGTTAAGGATAGCGGTGTGCCGTATAACCCGCTGGAAAAAGAGGATCCGGATGTTACACTGAGTGCGGATGAAAGAGGTATCGGCGGTTACGGTATTTACTTAGTCAAAAAGGTAATGGATGAAGTGGAGTACCGCTATGAAAACGGCTGCAATATTCTTGTTATGAAAAAATACATCTAAATAAAACGGGCTGTTTGGGACAGCCCGTTTTATTAGAGTTCAGTGTTCAGTGTTCAGTTGGCGAGTTCGCAAAAGCGAACTCGCCTTTTTTAATGCATGGCGAAGCCGCAGGTTCGCTTACGCGAACAATGAGGAATGAGGAATTGTGGTGGCGAGGCTTTGCCTTGCATTTTAAATTGCAACGCTCTGCGTTGCCACCTCAATTTATGCATAGCAAAAAACAATGGGGTCCCCGAAAAGTATTGCGCAGCAAACTTTTTGGGGAGAGGAGAAACAAACGGAGCAACACTAAAGGATTTGTTTACAAATTCTTTCTGTTGTGCAGTTTGTTTGGACGAGCGTTGCTACCAATAATTCCGAATTCCGAACTCCGTATTCCGCATTATTCAGCGGTCACCGACCGCTGCTATTTCTTTTTCGCCAAAGCTTTTTCATAAGCAAGCTGCTTGGCAAATACCTTTGCAAGTGCATTTTGCTTGGACTGTATGCCGGTGCTTTGTGTATGGCTTTGCTTCACCGCGGCGTTCAGCTGCGCATCAAACAGCGCCCGTGTTGCTGCTCCAAGCGCGCCTTGCTGCTGCTGCATCGCACTCACTGCAGCCGCCTGTGCCGCCTTATCCTCGGCATGGGCTTTGGCTGCCGCCGCCATCAGCGCGGGCGCTGCCGCGCCGCGCTGTGCCATATACGCATTGTATACCCCCTGCCCTGCGGCATCGGCATAGGAATTTTTCAATCCGTCGACATTTGCCGAAAGTGCCTGTGCCTGTTTTGCCGCCAACAGGGCATTTTTTTGATACTCGCTGTTGTAGTGCGCCACAAGATTGCGGTAAGATTTTGCGTTTTGTAAGGGTGTTTGCTTGGCATACGCCTTGAGTAAGCTGTCCGCCTGTTTCGCATAAGCTTTTTTTACATCCTGCGTGTGTGCATACGCGCGCTTTATCGCATCGGGTGTTTTCCACTTCGGCACATCGAGCGCTGCGAGATACGCATACACATCAGCCGCATTATAGAAATCTGCCATTTTGCCTCCTTACTATATATTCAAATAGCTTTGCCACCACAAGCGCGCCTTTTCCCGATTGACGGAATCGGCATATTTTGCCGCATCATACCGCGCCGCATCAAGTGCCTGCTGTGTGGTGAGCGCAAAGCGCGCATTGTCGATATCATTCTGCTGCGCCGCCTGCTGTAAGCCGATTAAACCGGTCAATTCACTCTTGCGGTTGCCGAATTCACTCTGCGCCGCACTATACAGCTCCGGCACCTTAGCCGCCAACTCATTCAAGCGCTCTAAATATGCCTGATTTGCTGCCGTGCGCGCATAGGAATTATCGTGTCCCTCGGTATTCACCGCACCCTTTGCCGCCGCATTCTCCATATCCCGCTTGCCCTGTGCGTGATAAGCATCTTTAAGCGAGCGGTAGGCGCTTTGGTAATAGGCGCTCTTGTTCGGGTCAAAATCACCCATGTCATTGAGCTTTTGTATATTCGTGCGTATGCTCTTGCCGTAACCGCTTTTATCGGAATAGGCTTTTTTCAGCGCCGCATAAGCGCGCTTGGTCGCATCACTCGTTACATAACGCGGCGCTGCCGCACTCAGTGTGCGGTTGGCAGTGTCCCTATTCATTTATTCACCATCTCCTTCCTGCCGGTGTGTCAACTGTTCCAAAACAGTTGTGTGCAGATTTTCTTCATCTAAATGGTTGACCGTAAATGTCAGGCGCTGTACCAAATCATTATATTGCTCAATCAGATTTTCCAAATTTTCCTTTTCCCCCTTTTGCGCCTCGTAGTGCGCAAAGCCGGCTTTAAATGTCGGCATTATTTTTCGCCTCCCTGTAACGTAATGAGCCGCAGTGCATAGATTTTGGCGTAGCCGCTCCCTTTGAGCTTTATGCGCAAAAACTCACTGCGGCGCAGCGGCACCTCAATGCTGTGTGTGCCCTTTTTTGCGGCACGAAACACACCGAGCGAAGTATAATCGGCATCGCTGTCGAAGCGCGCGAGCACCTCGAGCACCGCACCGCGCGCGGACTCCAGTGTGAGCTTCACGGCACTCACATAGCTGTATGCTTCGCTATCGAGTCCGATTAGAGCGCTCTCGCACCACCACTGCACTGCACTGCTTTCGCTCTCGTCGAACTCATCGGGCGCAAGCGCAAATATCTCGGTCTGCTCACCCGTCGCGCTCTCACAGCGGCACAAGGCGCAGGCTCTGCCCTGCACACCGGTGAGCGCGCACATATCGGCGGCATCCTCTATCCACCAGGTGTCGGCTGCGGTGTTATACACGAGCAGGTGTTTTGCCGCGCTGCGCGCTTCGCGCACCAACACATAATATTTTTCCGCACTGTGTGCGCTCGCAAGCGGTACATAACGCCGCTCGCCCAAGGCGCGGGAAATTACGGCGACACCGCCGGCATTCATGCGGTAAAAGCGCCCGTCTATGCCCATATAGTAAGCATGCTTGCCGATGACCTGCAGGCTATCGGCGCCCTGCGCATCCATACCGATAAAATCCGCATGTGTGTTGCTCGTGAAATTGGAAGGCCTCGTGCCGTACAGCATGGTATAGGAATGCTCTTTAAAAAAGAATAAATACTCATCTATCGCACAAGAGGCGGTGAAATCATCATTCGAGCCGACACTGAGCGCATAGGCATCCGAAACCAAGCCGCGGTAATCATCCCACACTTCAAAATTACCCTGCACACTCGCTTTAATCTCATTGTTCACATTGTTTGTTCCCCACAGGCGATTATTATGCTCCACACAGTGGGATATGGCGGGAAAGGCATTTTCAATATTGACATAATCCGGGTAAAGCTGATGTAAGCCTCTGTCTGCGGCTATCGTTTCCTCACTCGACCCGGCTGTATTAAAACAAGTGCACGCCAAGGTGTATGAAGTCGAGTGATAAAACAAATCTTTCTTTTTGAGCAATTCAATGAAATCGGCGTCGTAATCGACATAAATACAATGGGTCCATCCGCGCGCGCCCCAATCGCTCTCAGGCTCAATGTCACGACAGCGCTCTACACGAAGCAGCTGCTCCGGTATAATTTTATCGTCACTATCATACAGCGGATGGCGGCGGTTAAGGCTCCTGCCGACAGTCAGCTGAATATAATCCCCCGCATTTAATGAAGCAAAGCTTTTATCCGTATACTGCGGCGGGGTTTGTTCATCGGGATAGTGTTGGGTACCCAAATGAAACAGGATAGCAACACGCGGTGCCGTAATCTCAGTCACGGAGGCGGAATTGTGCTCAAAGTAGTATAAATTGTTATCCGTTCCCAAAAAATAGAGGGATTGGCTAAAGCCCGTATAAGTCGGCGCAAAGCGTTCATTGCTTTGGTTATCATAGACATAATAGGTGCCGTCATCCTGCTGTACGGCATAGGTAAAGGAAATATTGAGAATGGTATCGGCATTGGGGTCATAGAGTCCGCCGTCTTTTGCTGCCGGCTCTACCTCT
Organism: Clostridia bacterium; assembly: GCA_017512465.1. Taxonomy (GTDB): domain Bacteria; phylum Bacillota; class Clostridia; order Oscillospirales; family Acutalibacteraceae; genus RUG714. The sequence continues at coordinate 6,617 of JAFWGH010000069.1, read as the reverse complement.
TCAATCGAAAACAATCCGCCCATCGGGTGTAAAGGTCCGTGATTATACACAATGTCAATTGTCTCCGTTGTGCCGTGATACACGCTTTTGCGAAAGCGGTAATCGGTCAGCCGGCGAATTACGCTTGTATCCAAAAAGAGCGGGTGCAGGCTTTTATAGTTATAATCCTCATTGAAACCGAGCTTTTTAACCTCCCCGAGCCCTTCGGAATCGGTTTTGAGCGATACCGCTGTTGCGCTCCCGTCGGTCGGGATGCAAATAATGTTTTTACCCATCTCGTAAAGCTTATATACTTTACTGCTCGGATAAATACAAATTGCTTCATCGGTCTGCGAACCGTAAAAGGGATGGACCACATCCGGCGCATAGCAGTATATCCCCTCACCGATAACCGTGTAATACCAGGCGCCCTCCTTATACAAAACCCCCTGTGCCGCACCGGGCAGAGAAGTAAGGCGATGCCGCTGCCGGCGCGGTGTGAGCAGCGGTGCGCAGGTATCGGACAAATTTTCCATATCATACCAGCTGCCCGGTGCAGCAGCATCACTGTGCACAAGACCGCCGAAAGAGGTCACCGTGCGCGCGCTCTTGCGCGGTGCGTTCAACTCACTGCGCATGGCTATCCCTCCTTAAAAACGCACGCGGCGCTTTTATTTTTGCCGGGCAGCAGGGCATATGCGTTTGATGATAGTGCGCAAAAAACGCATCAAACGCATCATGAAAAAGTATTAAATCATTGGTATATCTGTCTATCTCATCGCGCGCAAGGTCTGCCTCCAGGCAAAGATAGTGTATATACATTTTCCGAAAGCGGTGCGGTGCAATCAACTCCTGCAAATCGCTTGTATAGGGAAAAGCGCGGTGCACATATTCCCCGCCTGCTACCGGCTGCATATACGCCTCGGCTCCCTCATGGCGCAAAATAATATCCTCATAAATCTTGTTGTCGAGTTCCGAAAGCGCCCGCAGCTTTTCACTGTCGCTCAATGCGCCGGCAGTGCGCGCCGCGGCACTTTCCATAATTTCTCTCGCTGTGATGGTATATCCCCCCCTTTGCGCTGTGCGCATGCTTTACCTCCTTCCCGGTTCGCTTACGCGAACAGTTTTGAATGCTAAATTCAAAATGCTAAATTAAAATTAGTCTATAATCAAGTGCGGGTGTGTCGACTACCCTTCCACCGCAAGCGGTCCCCCTTCCCTGCAAGGGAAGGCTCGGCAAAGCCTCGAAGTTGTAGCGATGAAAACATGGAACCAACTTGGATTTTATCTGTCTACCCCTCTGTCACGCTACGCGTGACATCTCCCCTCATCAAGGGGCGATATAAAGCGGTCAAATTGACCATAGAACCAACTGCGGTGGTTTTGCTCGCTTCGCTCGCCTAACTAAAAAAGGCGGATAAAAACCAAGTAAATACAATCATCTTTGTATTTGTCGGGTTTGCGGAGCAAACAAAAAGTAAGAGTGAATTGGATGTTCAAAAAAAGCCGCTGTAAGCGGCTCAACCGCTTTGTACCTCCCCTTGACGAGGGGAGGTGGGCGCGTTTACAGCGCTCGGAGGGGTAGAAAAGTCGGACATAATAAATGTAAACTTTTTTATCCGGCTAATACAATCGGCCGCTGCTCTGTTCCCTGCAAAAAGCAAACACGGTGTCCACTTCACGCCTGTATCCGTAATCCTGTCCGTGTGTTTGAATGCACCGTGTTTGCACAAAAAATCAGCTGTTTTCTTTGGCTAAAAACATCATCTCTTCATTTTTTTGAATTTGAGCATTGTCGATGATTTCCGCAACGCCCACCGGCACCTCTACCGCTTTACCGCGCGGAATGGAGTACCTGACACCATTGAGCCATACCTGAACCGGAGCATCATAGCCCTTGCCCTTAAACAGCTTAATGGTGCGCTTTTCACTTTGTGATTTCGTGCCTGCCATTGTTTCCCTCCCTCCTTGTTCGCTATCGCTCACAATGAAATTCACCTTCGATGAATGAAATTCGGTAAACCGAATGAAATTTTTTGCTTCGCAAAAAATGAAATATTTGCAAAGCAAATATGATTATTAACGGGTGAGGGCGGAGCCCTCCCTTCATATTGGCAAAGCCAATATTTCATATCCGAAGGATATTTCATCGCGAAGCGATTTCATCTGCCGACAGGCAGATTTCATTGCAAGGCAAAGCCTTGCCTGTTTCGAGTTAGTTCGCGTTTGCAAGTGCATTGCTCTCTGCCGAGCAGCACTCTAAGCGCACAAGGTAATCGGGCACCAAAATTTCACTGGTTTTGGTTGCCTTCCAACCCACGGTGCTTCTTTGGTTGAGCGGGTCCTCACCCGAGCCGAGGGGCTTGACAATGGTCTGCAAACCGCCGCCGCTCACCTCGGTAGTGGCATAGGCGCCTTTACCGATAAAGTAGCAGGCATAGACCGCTACGCCCTCGGCAGTCTTATTGACTTCATCCGTGCCCTTCCAGATTTTGCACTCAGTGTTTTCGATAAAGCGCACACCGCCGTAAGAGCCGATTTCGCCCTCATAAATCTTTTCGGGATTCTTGTACTTCTGCACATCAATCCAACCCTCTAAGTTGGTTAAATCCGTGCCGATATCGGGGTGGACAATGCAGATATACGAACCGTTAATCTTCGGCGCATTGTTGCGCTTTAAGATATTGGCACACTTTTTAATCAGCTTTAAGCTGATGCCGCAGGTGGTATCGAGCGCATTGCGCACACTCACCTCGGTGCCGTTGCTTTTGGGTGCAAAGACAACATTGGTGCCGGAGGTAATTGCCTCTCTGGTCACCTTGTTGAGAACTCTGCCCGCCTGCGCGCCGATAATGCCGATAGTCTGCACCACCATCGGGTCAATGGCGGTGAGCTCAATCATGTCGCTGAGCTCCACAAAATCGCCTTTTTGGTGTACTTGCGCCGTGATGGTGCCGACATTAAGCTTTTGTCCCTCGGGGGTAACACCCTCCTGCAGCTCCGTGGCATCCAAATCCGCCACAAGCGGCTCAAATTTTCTAAACTCAATCGTTTTGCCGCCGTTTTTGGGAATCGGATACTTATCGGCAAACTGGTCAAAAACCTGCTCCGGCTCCGCAAGGGTAATGAGCCTCTTTTCATAATAGGTTTTGTTTTCGGCAGACAAATCATTGCCGCTTGTCACGCCCTCCACCGTGGTGGGTACATCGGTTGTCTTATTGGTGTAGGAATGGGAAATCTCCGCAAACCACTGTAAATGAATAAATTGCTTTTTCTTCATAACGTCTCCCTTCTGTTGTTTGCGAGAGCGCCGCTTTTTCTAAAAGGAAATGCGCTCTCCTCTTAATACGCGCTTGTCAATTTCCTCCATGTCCGCTTTCGAGAGCTTGCTCACATCGCTCTTTACCACCGCCGCCGCGCCGGCTCTTGTGCCGTTTTCGGGCGGTCTTTGGCTGCGCAGTGCGCGGTTTTCAAGCACACTGTTTTTTACATCCTCCGCCGTGTAGCGAATCACACCGCTGAGAATTTCATCAAAGTGCGCCAGCTGATAGGCATCGCGCATGCTCAAACCGCTTTGCAGCGCTCCCGCAAATTTCTCATTTTCAATCTCCTCTTGCAAAGAAAAATGCGGATACAGCTCTTGCAGCTGTGCGGCTTCCTGCTGCCAGTTTTCCACAATCTGCTGCTGTGCCGCGGCAAGCTCTGCCGCGATTTCACTATCCTCGGCTTCTGCCGCGCTCTCCTCTGCCGCGGCTGTCTGTTCTTCCGCTACGGCAGGCGCATTTTCCGCTTCGGGTGCGCAAAGCTTTTGTGTGAGCTGCTCCAAATCGGGTGTGCCGTACCGGCGGGAAAGGGTGTCGACAAAGGCGGCGTATTTTTTATTTTCCGCCGCATAAGCATCGCGCTGCGCTTCCACTTTTTTGGCGTTTTTAAAGCGCTTGTCAATCACGCGCTGCAGGTCGGCTTGGTATTCCTGCCTGTACTGCTCCTTGAAGGCTTTGTAAGATGGCATGTCACCTTGCGGTGCATCCGCCTGTTGCTGCTGCGCGGCAGCATCGGGCTGCTCGCCGCCACTAAGTGCGGCTGATGTCTGAGAGCCTACCTCGGTTGCGGCGGTGTTTTCCGCCTCGGCTGTTATGGGTGATGGCGATGCCGTACTTTCACCGCCAAAGCACATTAAGTTGATTTTTTTCATGCTTCTTTTTTCCTTTCTTGATTGTATGCCCTTCCGGCATAATCCGATTGTATAACAAAGCACTTGGACTATTTATTGGACTTCATCACTCTTTTTCACCCGCACATATGCCCGATACTGTGTTTCGAGCGCCTGCAGGCACTCGAGTATCAGTTCTACTATATCGCCGATACTCTGCGCGCGGGTATAAAAAAAGTGAAGGCGCACCAACGCACTGTCCTGCTCGCGGTGCAGGGCGGTAATCTCTCCGTTTCGCTCTGCCTTTTCGCATGCAAATATCAGTTCATTCGCGAGCATGGAAACGGCGGCGCACACAATGTCTTTGCCCGCCTCGGCAAAACCCGCATGCCCGCGAAACTCAATGGAAAAATACGCCGGTGTGTTGGTGTATGTAATCTGAGTCATGATTGCTCCTTTCACAAATAAGGATTTGTGGAGCCCTTGCGGGCTCCCAAATCCTTATTTGAAATTTTGAATTTTGAATTATGAATTTTGAATTGTGGGCGGGACACCCGCACCCGATTTAAATGCGTTGCGTAGCAACGCCACCAATCGCTAACTGCTGACCGCTGACCGCTGACTGCACAAATAAGGATTTGGGAGCCGCAAGGGCTCCGCAAATCCTTATTTGTTGAGCAGTTGCAGCATTTTTTCCTTGCCGTCAAAATCCATCAAGCTCACGGCGGCGGCTGCCTGGTCTGCCAACTCGGGATTAAAAAAGCCGTCGCGGAATAAATCCGTTATAAACTGGTTGTGTGAAATGCGGTTAAAGGGAGATTGCTTTTGCGCGCTCACCTTAATATCAAACACCGGCTCGCGCAAACCGAGCTCCACGCCCATTATGCTCTCATGCGGCGCCGCTTTGATTTGCGCATTATCAAAGGGCACAAACGAAAAGCCTCCGTTTGGCTGCATAATGCGAAACACCCGCACCTCATCATAAAATTGGCGCATCAGCTCAATCACCAGCTGACATTCGAGTACAAAAGAGCGGTAAGCGGATTTAATGGTATCGCGCGAGAGCTTATTGCCCGCCTCCTGCAGCATGGAAATCGCACTCGCCGCCGTTACCCCGCTCACAGCGGAGCCCTGGTTAAAATCGCGGTTGCCGGAAATCTCTTTGAGCTCCAATATTTTGCGCTCTCTAAAATCCACCACCGAGGCATCTAAGGACTGTACCGGCAGCTGATACACCGCTGCCGCCGGGTCGCCGGTCACCTCGATAAAATCCTTGTTATAATCGCCGAGCTCTTCCAAATTCACGCCGCTGCCCGCCTTTGCCAAAAAGCGCGGCTTTGCCAGCAGCCTTGCATTAAACTGAATGTCGGAATCGAGCTCATCAATGCTCTCTTGCGTATCCTTCATCACATCGATAAAGCCGAAGCCGGTCGGCGTACCCTCCACGGCATACAGCACATCAAACACAAACGGATACATGCCGTGCGCATAGTAGCCGCTCTCGGCATAAAGCGGGTCGTTTTCCGAGGCGTACAAAATATGCTCTCCGACAAATTTGCAATAGTGCAAAATCAGCTTGCCGGCGCGATTCGGCTTTTTATAATACCAATCGACCACAGCGCTTTTTTGTGCGGTATCCACGCTCTCATCATAAATATAGCGGCTCACATCAATGCCCTGCGCGAGCGCGCTCAAATCAAGCCCCTCATAGCGGCTTTCGAGCAAATCATTTGACACCAGCTCCACATTAAACAGATGGCGCGAATGTTGAATATCGGTAATACCCGGCTCCCAAAACAAATTGAGCAAATCAATGCGGCGAATACAAATATCATCCGTAAGCGCATCCCAAAACACACCTTTCACTCCGGTGCCGTGTTTGAGCTTATACCACCATGTATCGGAGTAGACCTGCTCATAATTATTGCGCTCCAAAATCGCAGGAACAATTTGCGAGAGGATACGGGCGCTTTCGCCGTCGCTCTCCTCGCGCGGCAGTATGGCGGGCTCGGGGTAATTATCCATGGCATCGGCATGCTTATTTAAGATAGAATTAAACAGCCATCCCGAATTCGGCAGCTTGCCGCCGTCGTTGCGCTTGTACTGCTCCCAGTGGCGCATTTTAAACCACTGCTCATTTTCAATAATTTTGTTTTCCAGTGCGGCTTTCGCCTGCTTGTATTTTTGCAGCGTTGCCGCCGCTTCTCTGATATCTTTCACTTCAATTGACATTATTTTTCTCCTTGTATTAGCCTATTAGCTGTTAGCCGGTGGTGGTGCAGGTTCGCTTACGCGAACAATGTTGAATTTTGAATGTTGAATGTTGAATTAAGGTGGTGCCGCTTGCGGCACATTATAATGCGTTGCTTTGCAACGTCGCCACCATTCTTCATTCTTCATTATTCACTCTTCATTGCGAACGCAGTGAGCCTCAGAGCGCAGCGGAACGGGTGAGGGTGTCCCTCCCACCCATTCTTCTCTCTTC
>JAFWGH010000068.1 GCA_017512465.1 Clostridia bacterium | reverse complement strand
TTTGGCTATTCCGTCTTTTAGCACTAATTCACATGCTTTAACCTTAAATTCTTTGTTGTACCTTCTTGCCATTTTTAACACCTCTTTCTTTCATTATATCATTCACTGTTCGAGGTGTCCAATTTTATGGTACAACTTTCCATTCTTCATTCTTCAATATTCATTATTCATTAAAAAAGCGTATTGTTCCAAACCGAAACAATACGCTTCTTTGCTATTATGCTTTAAATTTTATTTTGTCGCCAATACATTTTGCCTTCGGTGATGCTCGCCCAAGAGTAAGCGCTCATATATTCTCCGCGAAACGCGTTTACCGCATCGGTATCGCCCGCAAAAAAATTGTAAACATCACAATCAATTGTTTCAGGCACAATGCGCAGCGTGCCCCGCTGCTGTTCTATAATATATGCAATATTATATTCTGTCAAAGTCTGCCGCAAAGAGCGAATGTATGTGTCTAATTGTTTTTGAAGTTTTCTGTCATACAACCGCTCTTCCCACAATATTGCCGCCAGTTCGGCACGCTTTACACTGCCGCCCTGCCTGTCCACCAAATAGGCAAGAATCTCTTTGCTTTTTGCTAAATGGAATGTGACATGTTTTTCGTTTACAAACACATCAAAGGCACCAAACGTTTTTACGCGCACCTGTTGCGATGGCGCGGGCGTTTTATGAGCAAAGGCATATTGTATTTCTTTTTGCAATGTTTGTTTGGAAACCGGTTTTAACAAATACCCGGAGGCATGCACGCGAAACGCATCGAGCGCATATTGTGCATAGCCGGTCAAAAAGATAATGGCGGTGTCGGGAGACAATGTTTTGATTCTCAGCGCTAAATCAAGCCCGTTCATATCCGGCATATCAATATCCAGCAAGGCAAGGTCGGCGCCGTTTTCTTTTAACCAATCCAGCGCTTGCGTCGCTTTGGTAAAGCCCTTTGCCTCGCTGATTTCCGGCAACTCAAGGCACATGGATACCGTATCTTCCAGCAATAGTTTTTCATCGTCCACACAAATTATTTTCATGCTGTTTTTTCCTCCCGGGGAATGCGAATTGTCACCTTTGTTCCCTCATTCAATTTGCTCTCGAAAGTGACGGTACCGCCGCAAAGTTTTTCAATACGCTCGCGCACATTGCGCATTCCGATATGCTCACTGTTGTCAGGAAAATCTTCTTGTGTATCGAACCCCACGCCGTTATCCTCTATGGTAATGACATGCGCGCCATTGTGTGAAAACACGCAAATGCGAACTTCCCCCGCTTCTTTAATGCGCACACCGTGGCGAATGGCATTCTCCACAAGCGGCTGAATGCACAATGCCGGCACACTAAATGCCGTATCCCGTATATCATATTCCACACGAATATTTTCAAAGCGCACCATTTCAATGTCGGTATATACCTGTGTGTGCTTAATCTCTTTTTCCACCGGTATGAGGTCTGCCTGATTGAGAGAATCCAAATTTTGCCGCAGGTACAGCCCGAAATTTTCCGTTACCTGCGCGGCTTTTTCAGGTTCTTTGCGACAGAGCGCACGAATGGTGGCAAGGGTGTTATACAGAAAATGCGGTTGAATTTGTGAAATCATGATTTTAATGCGCTGCTCGGCTTTTAAATCCTGTTCATGTTTGCGCACAAATTGCGCATTAAACCAATTGTAATAAAATACACAGGATACGGCCAACATAACTGTCAGCGAACTGATTGGCAGTTTCTCGATACCCGGCACATAAGTATCAATCAAAACGGCAATCACAATCATTGCCGTGCTGGCAATCGGGTGAATCATTTCTTTTTTATTATCCCAATAAGTTCGGATAATAACCCATACCATATAAACAAGCAAAACCGCGCTTATGATGTGACAGGATAAACCGAGCGGTCCTCTATAAAATTTATTGTTGTTGTCATAGGTAAAAGCAATGTTTGAGAAGAATGCCGTATGAAATATAATAGCGTTTATACCGACCAAAATCCACGCCGGCAGGGATTTTTTGCCGCCCGCAATAAAGGTGATAAACAACGCCGGAATTATCGGGCGAAGCGTATAGCCTGCCACACCTGTAAAAATGCGCAGCGCCCAATGAAGGGAGGCGGCATTTTCGAGTATGAATTCCGCCGCATTTTGCAAAATAAGAAGGGTGACCAACACCAAAAAAGCAAGCATCACCTTTTTTTGCGCGCGCTCAATATAGGCATTTGCAAGTACGGATAATACTAACCCGATAATCAACGACAAAAACGGCATTGCAGCAAAAACAGCTATTTCAAAAGGCGACATTATGAACCCCCATCTTTCCAAACTGATAAAACCTGATTTTAAGCTGTCAACACGCGTCCGCTCCATGCTCTACTGCGCATGGTTTGCAGTTTCTATCCGCTTTTGAATAAAAGACCGCAAACGGACAAGCGATGATGCATGCCGAATGCATCATATTGTGTTTTTCAATCAAGCTCATTGTAATTCTTATCGTTTCTTTGCGTAATTTATTATAAATTTTTATTATTTTATTGTCAACGATTATTTAAACGGGAAGGGAATGAGAAAAACGCCTCGAGATGACGGTTTTTTCAAAAAACCTGACTGCTACGCGCGTTTTTTAGTACTTCTTAATGAAATCTTTTGCGGTGCAAAAGATGAAATCGGGCAAGCCCGATGAAATCGAAAACAAGTTTTCGATGAAATCAAATCCACCATCCGCTTTTGCGGATTTCATCCACCCGAAAGGGTGGATTTAATTGAAAAATCCGTTCCAAAAGGAACGGATTTTTCTGGTCGGAGTGTTGATAACGGATTTATTTTTCAAAAAACCTGACAGCTACGCACATTTTCAAAATCCGCACATTCGATTTATTTTGTCTTTCTTTATATAATCAAACCGAAATAAAAGAAGCAGGAGGTTTTGTATGAAGAAAAAATGCTATGTATTTCTCACTGCGGAAGAACGGTGTTTGCTCTTGGATGGACTTAACACTCTCCGTAACGGCTTAATTGCCGAGGGCAGGTACACCGATGCCGTAGACGAAGTGATTATCAAAGTGACAAAAGCAAGGAAAAAGACGATAAAAGTGAAGGAGGATTAAAAATGAAACAAACCATTCACAATGAAAAGACCGGCATAGATTACACTCTTGTCGGCGAGGTGTATTTGCCCAACCTTGTGTTGCCGCATGGCGATTATGAAATTGGAGTATGGGGCGAGAGATACAGAGACTATATCAAGTGTCATCGCAAGGCGTTTTACACTTCTCTTAAAATGCAATGCAAGTTGGACGAACACTTGCGAGAGGTAGATATGCGGGCGAGAGAAATGTATGACCGCCTTATAAAGCAATTCGCGCAGCAGGAAGATATCACCGAGCAACTCAAAGCGGCGGATATGATG
>JAFWGH010000067.1 GCA_017512465.1 Clostridia bacterium | reverse complement strand
CTAACGCCAAGCAAAGAAAAAGTGGAGGAATTAGCCAAAAAGTGCAAGCGAGAGACTATTGCTGTTTGGCTCTTTTCAGCCATACCGCTTTATATCGCCCCTTGATGAGGGGAGATGTCACGAAGTGACAGAGGGGTAGACCTGTAACGAACACAACTTTGGTGGTTTCGAGCAAAGACCTCGCCAAATCCATATTTATCGACCGAAAGGAGAAAAACCATTGCAACCGTTAGCAGACAGAATCCGACCGACCGATATTGCACAGGTGTGCGGACAAAAGCACATTTTGGGTGAAGGTATGCCTTTGCGCAATATTATTGAGGGCGGCATGATTCCCAATATGATATTTTACGGTCCCTCCGGCATCGGCAAGACTACCGTTGCCGGAATTATTGCCGCAAAAACCAATAAGCGCCTGCACAAATTAAACGGCACCATGGCATCCACCAAGGATATTAAAGAAATAGTAGATGAGCTGGACACCATGATGGCGCCGAACGGTGTGCTTTTATATTTGGATGAGATTCAATATTTTAATAAGCGCCAGCAGCAGTCGCTCTTGCAGTATATGGAAAACGGTAAAATCACCCTGATTGCGTCCACCACGGAAAACCCGTATTTCTATGTCTACTCCGCGATTCTTTCGCGCGCAACCGTGTTTGAATTTAAGCCGATTAGCGCCGAGGATATTATGCCGGTGATTGCGCGCGGGTTCAAACTTTTAAGCGAAGAAAACGGTGTGGAAATCGCCTGCGAGCCGGGGGTGGCGGAAAAAATTGCCGCCGGCTGCGGCGGTGATGCGCGCAAAGCGCTTAACGCTGCGGAAAACTGCTTTTTGGCAAGTAAAAAAGAAAACGGCGTTTGCACCGTCACTTTAGAAACCGCAGGGGCGCTCGCACAAAAATCCGCCATGCGCTATGATAAAGACGGTGATGAGCATTATGACATTGTATCCGCCTACCAAAAGAGCATGCGCGGCTCCGATGTCAATGCGGCGCTGCACTATTTAGCAAGGCTGCTTGAAGCGGGCGATTTGCCCAGCGCCTGCCGCCGGCTGATGGTGTGCGCATGTGAGGATGTTGGATTGGCATATCCGCACATTATTCCGATTGTGAAAGCGGCGGTGGATGCCGCTTTGCAGGTGGGCTTGCCCGAAGCGAGAATACCGCTTGCGGATGCGGTAATTTTGGTATGCACCTCACCGAAAAGCAATTCCGGAGCCGCTGCGATTGATGCGGCGCTCGCCGATGTCAGAGCCGGCAATATCGGACCGATTCCAAGGCAACTGCAAAATAAGCATTATGATGGTGAGGGGGATGTTGAAAAAGGGCAAAATTACCTTTACCCGCATGCGTTCCCGAACCACTGGGTACAGCAGCAATATTTGCCCGATGTGATTAAAGAAGCTGTCTATTATCAACCTTGCGAAAATAAAATGGAGCAGGCAGCAGTCGAATATTGGAAAAAAATCAAGCACTAAGGCAGCGCGCCTTACTTGTTGAATTTAGTGGAGATTGAGCGGTTCAATCGGGTGCGGGTGTCCCGCCGTTTCGCTAATCGGCTAACGGCTAACCGCTAATTGCTATAATATATAATAAAAATAATACTTGACAAAGAAAAAGCACTGTGCTACAATACCAATGTTCGATAGTAAGTTAAACATGGAGAGTAGGTTACAACCTGCTCTCCACTTTTCAAGCCCAAGTGGGCAAAGCATAAATCGGTTACAAAGGCATCTTTTCGCTTATACGGCAGAATTTGCACAAAGGAATACACAAAGTATGCCGTTTGCACAAATTCTTTGTCTAAACAAAAATCTGCGCTTTGTAACATATTCTATACAAATCAGGAATAATGAAAATCTGTTACGATTCATGCTTCACCCCCTTTGACTTGTGCGAAGGTATTATTGCATTGCCGCGTGCATTGCATAAGGAGAAAAATATGGCAAATCAAAAAAAGCCGAACACGATACAGCGTGTCAGGGAGATTGCCGCACCGATTGCCGCAGAGCGCGGCCTGGAGATTTGGGATATTCGCTATCTCAAAGAGGGCAGCGACTGGTATTTAAGAGTGTTTATCGATAAAGAGGGCGGTGTCGGTATCAATGATTGCGTGGAAATGAGTCATGCACTTGATAAACCGCTCGATGAAGGCGATTTTATCCCGAATGCCTACATTTTGGAAGTTTCTTCTCCCGGTGTGGAGAGAGAATTGGTCAAACCCGAGCATTTTGAAAAAATGTGCGGACAAAAAGTGAAAGTAAAGCTCATTCGTGCTGTGGATGGCAAGCGTGAGTTTTCGGGTGTGCTCAAGCATTACGACAACGGGCAGATAACCCTTGTGTGTGAGGATGCAAACACCCTGATAATTGATAAAAAAGAGACCGCCTATGTGCGGCTTGATGATTTTGGAGGACTAGAGCAATGAACAGCGAATTTTTCGAAGCAGTAAAAGCACTTGCGGCAGAAAAGAATATTTCCACTGACTATCTTTTCACTAAGATTGAGGCGGCTTTGGCTGCGGCAATGCGTAAAAATTACGGCGGCAACAACAAAGAGAGGGAAGTCGTGAAATGTAAAATCGACACGGAAAAGCACACCATCTCTATTTGGGCGGAGCTTGAAGTGGTCGAGGAAATCACGGAACCCGGTGCTCAAATCCTTCTGGAGGATGCCAAGAAGCTCGATAAAAATGCCAAGCTCGGTGAATTTGTTATCAAAAACATTGAGCTTTCCGAATACGGCAGAATTGCGGCGCAAACCGCAAAGCATGTTATCCGCCAGGGTATCCGCGAAGCGGAGAAAAGCCGCCAGATTGAGGAGTTCCGCTCCAAGAAGCAGGAAATCGTCAGCGCAAAGGTGGCGCGCATTGACCCGATTAAAGGCAATGTGTCTCTCGATATTGCAGGCGGCGATGCCGTTTTACCGAAAAAAGAGCAGGTGCCCGGAGAGACCTTCTACGAAGGGCAGCACATTCAAGTATATATTGTGGATGTCAGAGATGATGAGCGCGGCTCCAAGGTCATGATATCCAGAACCCACCCCGGTTTTGTCAGAAGACTTTTTGAAAGAGAAGTTCCCGAGATTTTTGAGGGTGAGGTAGAGGTTAAGAGTGTTTCCCGCGAAGCCGGCAGCAGAACCAAAATTGCCGTGTATGCAGCGGATGAAAATATTGATCCCGTCGGTGCATGCATCGGTCCCAAGGGCGCAAGAGTCAATACGATAGTTGATGTGCTCGGCGGCGAGAAAATTGATATTATTAAATACAGTGAGGACCCGGCAGAATATATTTCCGCAGCGCTTGCACCCGCACAGGTCAGTGAAGTGCTCGTTGCGGCAGACGGTGCCAAAGAGTGCAAAGCCGCTGTGCCGGATAACCAGTTATCCTTAGCCATCGGCAACAAAGGTCAAAATGCCCGCCTTGCCGCGAAGCTGACCGGCTGGAAGATTGATATTAAGCCGGAATCCGTTTTCTATGAAGAGTTAGAAAATGAAAAGGCTGCAGCGCTTGAAGCAGAGCTTGCTGCCGAAGAAGCTGCACAAGCCGAGGCAGAAGCCGAGGCAGAAGCCGAGGAAGCGGAGCAAGCCGAAGAAGCGGCACCCGTAGAGGCAGAAGAACAGGCGGAGGAAATCGCCGCAGCCGAGACAGAACCGGCAGAAGCGGAAGAATCCACCGAAGCATAAAGAAGGTGAGGAATTGAAGCAAAAGAAAATACCCGAAAGGCTGTGCTTGGGATGCAATGTGAGCAAGGATAAGCGTGAGCTGATTCGCGTGGTGCGCACCAAAACCGGCGAGATTTTTCTCGACAAAACCGGAAAAGCAAACGGCAGAGGGGCATATATTTGTAACAATTCCGCATGTCTGGAAAAGGCAATTAAATCCAAGCGCATTTCCCGCTCACTTGCGGTGGAGATTCCCGCCGAGGTGTATGACGGTTTAAGGAAGGCGATAGAGGATGCATAATTCCAAATTATTATCCATGCTGGGTTTGGCAAGGCGCGCCGGAAAGCTGTCGCTCGGACATGATGCGGTCATGGAAGACATAGCGCGCGGCAGAGCGCAGCTAATTGTACTTGCCGCCGATGCGTCCGCCAGGGTTGAAAGAGAGATGCAAAGAGAATTGCTCTTTCAAAAAAGCCGGGCAAAATTAGTGAGAACAAAATACACAATGGAACAAATGGGTACAGCATTGCCGCACAAGGTTGGGGTTGTGAGTGTAAACGATGCATCGTTTGCCGGCGCAGTGCTGAACATATACGAGGAGGACTGATACGAATGGCAGTTGTTAAACACAAGATTAATGAAATAAGTAAAGATTTTTCTCTCGAGAGCAAAAAGATTATTGCACTTGTAGGGGAAATATCCGACGAGCCGAAAAAGAGTGTTTCCGTACTCTCTCCCGAGGAGTTGGATTATATTTTTGACAGGCTGACCGCAGAGCATGCCGTGAAAGACTTTAAGGAGTATTTCGCCATGCAAAAGCCGGCGGAAGAGGTAGAAAAGAAGCCTGCAAAGAAGGCGGAAAAGAAAGAAACTGCCGCTGCAGCCAAAAAGGCGGAAGATACTGCCAAGCAGCCTGCGGCATCCGCAAAATCAAAGAAAAAGAAGGGCACCAAGCAAGAGGATGCCTCAAAACCGGTTGTGCATAAACCGTCAGATCCCCAGCCATTCAAGAAAAAAGAGAAGAAAGAAAATCAGTTTAAAGCCAAGACCAAAGGCGAATTCAGAACGGTTGACACACGCTCCTCTAATGTCGACCTTTCCAAGTACGATGAAAGATTTGAAGAAATGGGTTCCTCCCGTCAAGTCAGCGACCGTACCTCCTCAACAAAGCAGAAATTAAAGAAGAAAACAGGCAACAAATACAGAGGCAAGCAGGGTATTCACCGCCAGTCCGGCAAGAAGGAAACCGAAGCGCAGAGAATGCGGCGCTTGGAGCTTGAAAGAAAGAAGAAAAAGCTTGAAATCACGGTTCCCGAAGAAATCACTGTTGCGGATTTGGCATTGAAGATGAAAATTACCGCTGTGGAGGTCATTAAGAAGTTGATGACACTCGGCGTAATGGCATCTCAAAACGATACCATTGACTTCGATACCGCTGCGATTGTGGCGGAAGAGCTGCATGTCAAGGTGAAAAAAGAGGTTGTCGTCACCATCGAAGAGCAAATTATCGATGATACGGTCGATGAAGATGAAAACCTGCAGCCGCGCGACCCGGTTGTGGTCGTTATGGGTCACGTTGACCATGGTAAAACTTCTATTTTGGATGCGATTCGCAACACCGATGTCACTGCGGGCGAAGCCGGCGGCATCACACAGAATATCGGTGCTTACAGAACCAAGGTCAAGGGCAGAAATATCACCTTCCTGGATACTCCCGGTCACGCCGCGTTTACCGCGATGAGAGCGAGAGGTGCCAAGGCAACCGATATTGCGGTAATTGTTGTGGCAGCGGATGATGGTGTTATGCCGCAGACCGTTGAAGCCATTAACCACGCCAAGGCGGCAGATGTGCAAATCATTGTTGCCATTAACAAAATGGATAAACCGGGTGCAAATCCCGATAAAGTATTGAATGAACTTACAGAGCATGAACTCGTTCCCGAGCAGTGGGGCGGTGATGTTATCTGTGTACCGGTATCGGCAAAGACAAAAGAGGGCTTGCCCGAATTGTTGGATACCATTATCTTAGTTGCCGATATGGCAGAGCTCAAAGCCAATCCCGACAGGCAGGCGAAAGGCGTTGTCATTGAAGCGCAGCTGGATAAGGGCAGAGGCCCCGTGGCAACCTTCCTGGTGCAAAAGGGTACCCTGCATACCGGTGATATCGTGGTGGCAGGCACTGCCGTGGGTAGAGTCAGAGTGATGACAAATGAACACGGCAAGCAGCTTGACCAGGCAGGTCCGTCTGTTCCCGTAGAGGTAATGGGCTTGGGTGAAGTGCCGAAGTCCGGCGATATCTTTGATGCCGTTACCGATGAAAAATTAGCCAGAGAGCTGGTTGAACAAAGAAAACAGGAAGAAAAGCAGGCTATCTTTGATGCACAAAATAAGGTCAGCTTGGAAAATCTGTTTGAAACCATCGCCGAGGGCGAAAAGAAAGAGTTAAAAATCATTGTTAAAGCGGATGTACAGGGCAGCGTGGAAGCAGTTACCCAAAACCTGCAGAAATTAACCAATGAAGAGGTTAAGGTAAATGTCATTCACGGCGCGGTCGGCGGTATCACCGAGAGCGATGTTATGCTTGCCAATGCCTCCAATGCGATTATTGTAGGCTTTAATGTGCGCCCGGATGCCGTTGCAAGCGCGAGTGCGCAAAGAGACGGTGTGGATATTCGCACCTACCGCATCATTTATGATTGCATTGATGAGATTAAGCAGGCGATGAAGGGCATGCTTGCACCGAAGTACAGAGATGTGGATATCGGCAGAGCCGAGGTCAGACAGACCATTACCATTTCCGCTATCGGTACCATTGCCGGATGCTATGTGCTTGAGGGTAAAGTGACCAGAGATGCCAAAATTCGTTTGGTGCGTGATGGTATCATTATTACCGAAACAGGCATTGCTTCTTTGCGCAGATTCAAGGATGATGTCAAGGAAGTTGTCAAGGGCTACGAATGCGGTATCGGTCTGGATAATTACAATGATATTAAAGAAGGCGACATTTTTGAAGCCTTCATCACAGAGGAGTATAGAGATTAATGGCAGGTTATAAATCGGAGCGCATATCCGAGGATATCAAAAGAGCTGTCATCACCGTTATCCGTGAGCTTAAAGACCCGCGCATAGCGGGTAAGATGCTCACCATTCTCAGAGTCGATGTTTCGGGCGATTTGTCTTATGCAAAGGTATATGTCAGCGCGCTTGAAGGACTCGATACGGCAAAGCAGGCGGTAAAAGCGCTTAAAAATGCCGAGGGATATATCAAAAACCATGTTTCCAAGGCACTGCACTTACGCAAGACACCCGAGCTGCACTTTGTTGCGGATAACAGCATAGAGCAGGGAATGAAGATAGACGAGCTTTTGCGCAAGAATACGCCGCATGAATAAAGCGCGGCGTTGTAAAATTGTAAGGTAAAGCCCCACCACTTTAATATCTGACTTTACACTAAGTTTAACGAGGAAAAAATGAATTTAAATCCGAAACAGGTGGCTGAAATATTAGCCGAAAAAGACAATATTGTTATCTTAACCCACTTCCATCCCGATGGCGACACGCTCGGCTCGGCGGTGGCGCTGCTGCGCGCGCTGCGCAGCATGGGCAAAAAGGTCAATTTTATCAACAATGACCCGATTCACCCGAAATACGCTTATTTGTGGAAGGGGCTTAAAAAGCAGAAATTTAAGGAACAATATATTGTTGCCGTGGATATTGCAACCGAAGAATTACTCGGAGACAGCTTAAAAGAGCAGTATTCCGGAAAAATTGAGCTGGCAATCGACCACCATCCCTCCAATACCTTATTTGCCAAGCAAACTTGTTTGGAAGGGGACAGTGCGGCAGCTGCCGAAATTGTTTATTATGTTATTAAAGAGCTCGGTGTGGAGATTGATGCGGCAATCGCTTCTTGTATTTACACGGGCATTTCCACCGATACAGGCTGCTTTAAATTCCGCAATACCACTGCAAGAACCTTCTATATCGCCGGTATCATGAAAGACCTCGGTGCCGATACGGAGAGGATTAACGAGGTAATGTTTGAAACCAAGACACGCGGCGAGCTGGAATTGGAGCGCTTAATGTTAGAGGGCATGGAGTATTATTATGACAATAAGCTTGCCATAGCCGTTATTCGCCAGGAGATGTATCGGCAGACCGGCACCACCGAGGATGAGTGCGAGTATATCGCCTCCATTCCGCGGCAGGTGGCAGGTGTGTTTGTCGGCGTTACCATCCGCGAGCGCAAAAACGGCATGTGGAAAGCTTCCGTGCGCACCAAACCCCCGCTGGATGCTTCCGCGATTTGTATGAATTTCGGCGGCGGCGGGCATGAAAACGCAGCAGGCTGCAATTTTGACGGCACGCTTGAAGAATTTAAAGAAAAACTGGTCAAAATAGTCGGAGAAATACCGGTATGACAGGCATCCTTCCAATCGACAAGCCCGCAGGGATTACTTCCTTCGGCGCTGTGGCGAGAATGAGAAAAATATTAAATATAAAAAAAATCGGGCATGCGGGAACACTGGACCCCATGGCAACCGGTGTGTTGCCGATTTTAGTGGGCTCCGCTACGCGATTTTTAGAGTTTTTACCCTGTAAGGATAAGCGCTACAGCGCGGTGATACAGCTCGGCTTTACTACCGATACGCTCGACACCACCGGCACTATCCTTACGCGGTGCGACACAACCGTTACCCGCCCCGAATTAGACGAGGCGGTCAGTTGCTTTATCGGCAAAATTGAGCAAATACCGCCGATGTATTCCGCCGTGCAAAAAGATGGTGTGCGCCTGTATGAACTCGCGCGCCAGGGCAAGGAAATTGACAGAAACCCGCGCCCGGTAGAAATCTATAAGGCGCGCATTTTGGAATATGATGAGAGTGCAAGAGAGTTTGTGCTCGATGTCTCCTGCTCTGCCGGCACTTATATTCGCACTCTTGCGGATGATATCGGCAAGAAGCTCGGTACCGGCGCATGCCTTGCAGGTCTGCGCAGAACCGAGGGGAACGGCTTCACACTCGCAAGATGTTATAGCTTTGATGAGGTGGAGGAGTATGCCGCACAGGGCAGAATCGAGAAGCGCATTATCCCCATAGAGGATGTGCTCAGCGCCTATCCCGCCGTGTATGTCAGCGATAAGCAGGCAGTGCGCTTTTCCAATGGCGGCGAGCTGGATTTAGACCGATTAAAGGGAAACTATGAGAGCGGCTTATACCGCATTTTTGACCGAGAGGATGTATTCTTGGGACTCGGCGAAGCAGATACGGATACGGCTGTTATGCGGGTGAAAAAAGTAATGAGTAATTAATGCGCATGCCGCATTATATAAAAGAGAGGAACCGCAATGGTATCAATTGCATTGGGCAATTTTGATGGTGTGCATCTCGCGCACAAGGCAGTATTAAAAAATGCCGCCGCCTATGACAATTCCATATGCTTGTTGTTTGATACACACCCTTTAGCCGTGATGCAGGGAAAAGCGCCGGCAAGGCTGCTCTCACGTGAGCAAACCGAGCAAAAAATCCGCGCATGCGGTATTAAGCGCTGTGAGTATTTGGATTTTTCCGGTGTAAAAGACTTATCGCCCGAACAGTTTTTTGAGGATATTTTGCTCGCGCGCTACGGGGCGCAGGTTATCAGCTGCGGGTATAATTATACTTTCGGCAAAGCGCGCGCCGGAGATGTTTCGCTTTTGCAAAAGCTGTGTCGGGAAAATGATGTGGCTTTGTGTGTGGCAAGTGAAGTGGATTACGGCGGCGAGAGCATCAGCTCCACGAGAATCCGCCGCTGTATCGAAAGCGGTGAGATTGCGCAAGCCAACGCCATGCTCGGCTATCGTTTCTTTTATGAGAGTGAGATTGTGCAGGGCAAACAACTCGGCAGAGAGCTGGGATTCCCGACCATCAATCAGTATTTGGATGAAGAAACCATCAAGCCGCTGTCGGGGGTATATGCCTCCATCGTCACACTGCGTGGGCAGGAATATAGAGGGCTTACGAATATCGGGGACAATCCGACCATCGGCTCGGATGCCTTTCGCAGTGAAACCTATCTGTTCGGCTTCGATGAATGCGCCTATGGGGAAACGGCAAAAATCGAATTGACTGATTTTATTCGTGAAGAGAAAAAGTTTGACACACTCGAGGCACTGCGCGCGCAGGTGTTGAGTGATGTGGAGAGGGCAAAAGATGTTTGAAAATATAAAAGCGATTTTTTTTGATTTTGATGATACACTGCAATCGAGAGCAGGCGCTTATCGCCTTTACTGCGATGATTTTTTAACCCGCTACTTTCCGCAGGTGCAGGGGGAAGAAAAAGAGCGGCGCAAGGATGAAATGGAAGCGCATGTGGATGGCGGCTATAAATCCCGTGAGGAATACTGGCCGGAAATGATAGAGCTGTGGCAGTGGGAAGATGCCCCCGATTTGCAAACATTGGTGGATGATTTTAATACAAACTTCGGCAAAAAGGTCGTGATGCTGGAGGGTAGCGTGGAAACGCTTAAAGCGCTCAAACAGCGCGGCTACATGCTCGGCATGGTGACAAACGGCAATTCGCTTTTGCAAAACACAAAGCTCGATACCGCCGGCATTCGTGATTTGTTTGATATGGCGGTGGTTTCCGATGACATCGGTATTTGGAAGCCCGACAAGGGTATTTTTGAATATGCCATGCGCACGCTCGGTGTAACACCGGAGCAGTCTTTATTTGTCGGCGACCATCCGCTCAATGATATACAAGGCGCACTCGGTGCGGGAATGCATGCCGTTTGGGTGGATTACGGCTCTTTTGCCGGGCAGGCGACACCGGGTGTTACGGCGGTAAAAAATGTGAGTGAAATTCTCAACCTTTTGAAGGAAACAAACTAAAAACATTCAATAATATTGTGAAAACTTGCAAAAATCGATTGTTTTTGCAAGTTTTTTTGATGAAACTTGCAAAAAATACTTGCTTTTTTCATATGTTTATAGTATTATTTTTATGTTATTTTTTCACTGCGAAAATTTTCGCAGAGGGGCGAAAAGCAATAATATATTCTTAAAAGAGGTGTTATGAATGGAACTTACAAACGAATATTTGCTCGGCATTCAAAAGAAGGTTGAACAAAAGAATCCTGCAGAGGTGGAATTTCACCAGGCAGCCAAAGAAGTGCTGATGTCATTACAGCCGGTTGTCGAGAAAGACCCCAAGTATATTGAAAGCGGCGTTATCGAGAGAATCATTGAGCCGGAAAGACAAATCATGTTCCGCGTTCCGTGGGTGGATGACAGCGGCAAAATCCAAGTCAACAGAGGCTTCAGAGTTCAGTTTAACTCTGCTATCGGTCCTTACAAGGGCGGTTTGCGTTTCCATCCCACAGTCAATCTCGGTGTGATTAAATTCCTCGGCTTCGAGCAGATTTTTAAGAACTCCTTAACCACTCTGCCCATGGGCGGCGGTAAAGGCGGTTCCGACTTTGACCCGAAGGGCAAGAGCGAAGGCGAGATTATGCGCTTCTGCCAGTCCTTTATGACAGAGCTTTACAGACATATCGGTCCCGATACCGATGTTCCCGCAGGCGATATCAATGTCGGCGGCAGAGAAATCGGCTATATGTTTGGTCAGTATAAGAGAATTACCAATACCTTCGCCGGTGTTTTGACCGGTAAGGGCTTAACCTTCGGCGGCTCCTTGGCAAGAACCGAAGCGACCGGCTATGGTCTTTGCTACTTCACCGAAAATATGCTGCAGGCAAACGGTAAATCCTTCAAAGGTCAAACCGTTGTGATTTCCGGTAGCGGTAATGTTGCAATCTATGCACACCAAAAGGCAACCGAATTGGGTGCAAAGGTGGTTGCAATGTGCGATTCCAACGGTTATGTTTATGACAAAAACGGCATAGACCTTGCGGCAATTAAGCAAATCAAGGAAGTTGAGAGAAAGAGAATTAAGGAATACTTAAATTATCATCCGGATGCCGAGTATCATGAAGGCTGTAAGGGCATTTGGACCATTCCTTGCGATATCGCACTGCCCAGTGCCACTCAAAATGAAATTGATGAAGAGAGCGCAAAGGCACTCGCTGCCAACGGTTGCTACTGCGTGAGCGAAGGCTCCAACATGTCGTCCACTCCGGAGGCAATAGAAGTTTACTTTGCCAACAAGATGCTGTATGGTCCCGCTAAGGCGGCAAATGCAGGCGGCGTAGCTGTTTCCGGTCTCGAAATGAGCCAAAACAGTGAGAGACTTTCCTGGACCTTTGAAGAGGTTGACAATAAACTCAAAGCAATCATGAAGGACATCTTCGAGAATTGTGATGAAAAGAGCAAGGCATACGGTATGCCCGGAAACTACATGGCAGGCGCCAACATTGCAGGCTTCCTCAAGGTTGCGGATGCAATGATTGCACAAGGCAATTAACAGTTTAAACAAAACAGTATACAATTTAAGCGGTGCGCTCGGCGCACCGCTTTTTTTGAATAGGTTTCGTTTAATCTAAAGCACCTTCATCAAAGTGCTCGAGTGTTTTTGCTGTGATGGCAAAGCAATTTGCCAAACCTTCCTCGTTCATGTTGTCATAGGTATCTCTTCTGGTGTGGTAATAGTTTTCCAGCTTGTGATTGAGACCGGTGATACCGGCGGCACGCATGCAGCGATTCAGCGGTACAGTGTCCGTACAGCCGCCAAACGGAGGCACCCAGCCTTTTTGACAGGGAAGGTCTAATTCTCTTGCAGAGTTTAAGAATAAGTCTCCCGCTTCCTTATCGGTTTTCACCAAGCCGTTTAAATCTCTGTAATTGACCATTAAATATTTCGGGTCAAAAATGGTATCAAAGGAATATACAAAGGTCGGCACGTCATCAAAATCGCCTTTGTGCTGCTTTGCGAATGCCATCGCACCGCGGGTGCCTGCTTCTTCCGAGCCTGTGTTGAGCACACCGATTTCGGTATGTTCAAGCTCAATGTTATTGTCTTTCAAATATTTGAGCAGGGCAATACCTATGTAGCAACCGGAGAGGTTATCGTTTGCACCGTCAACAACCCTTTTATAGTTTGCAATAAAATATAAACCGATTAAAAACGGGATAAAGAGGAAGCCGACAAATGCTGCAATGACAAGCGGGTCGGAAAAGTTTTCCGGCAAACCGAAACGGAAACCGTATTTAAGTCCGTACAATAACGCAATTACAAAATAATATACCGCACCGAGAATGCAGATGACCGCATGCGCTTCAAAGGCAACACCTCCGAAGTGATAATTGACAGGCCATTCCCAAACCGCATCAGGGTGACCGTTAAAGAATATTCTTCTTTTCACTTCACCGGTCGGCTTTTTGGTGCCGTAAACATTATGGCTTGTTTTTTTCGGAAACGCCCAATCAATCGCCTTGGTATACAGTCCGAAGGAAATGGTGACTATACCTAAGCCGAGCACCACAAAAATCATGGAGAGAATCGGTGCGAAAAAAAATGCAGCGATCGCCGCCAATACAAGTGTAATGGTAAAATAAACCCAGCCGAAAAAGGAACGGGGATGCACCTCAAAGCTGTCGATATGAACCTGGTCGCAGCCGCACTCTTCTTTGAGTTGCTTTGCCATGTATTCTATAGATTGTTTTTCGCCCTCAGAGCCGGGGTCTCTTTTGGGTAAATTTTTGCATATATGGGTAATTTCTTTAACCATATATTTTGCAGCATCATCTTTTTGCTCGATAATTTTTGATAAATCTGCCATTGGTTTCTCCTTTCCCCTCGCTTAGTTTGTAAATTAAGCAGTATACATAAATTATATTAAGTTTATGCGCTTTCGTCAATAACTATTTTTAAAAATACACGATAGTGGCAGATATGTGTACCTTTGACAATCTCTATTGACAAAAGGGTATAATCTTTGTTATGATATTACTATATATTTATATAAGTAATTACAATCAGGAGGACATATTATGAATGTTACTTACAGGCAAATCAAAGGCAAAATAGATGAAGGCTACGGCGTTACCCGTTGGGCAGATGCCTATTCTATCAATGCCAGTCTCAAAGAGCTGACCAAAAAAGACATTTACGGTGTAGACAAAGAGACATATCAAGACATTGTAGATAATTATTTTGATACAAAGTGCGCAAAATCCAAAGAAATCACCACGGAAGCAAAGCAGTTCATCCCCGGCGGTGTACAGCATAATTTGGCATTCAATATGCCTTTCCCGATGTGCATGGTAAAAGCCGAAGGCGCATATTTGTATGACCTTGATGGCAACAAGTATTTTGACTTCCTGCAAGCAGGCGGTCCGACTATCTTGGGCAGCAACTATAAAGCTGTGCAGCAAGAAGCCATTAAGCTCATTAAAGGCTGCGGACCGACCACCGGTTTGTTCCACGAAGCGGAGCTGTTAATTGCCAAAGAAATCAATAAGCATATGCCCGGCGTAGAGATGTTCCGTATGCTCGGTTCGGGTACCGAGTCGGTAATGGCGGCATTGCGTATTGCAAGATGTGCCACCAAGAAAAAGCACATCATCAAAATCGGCGGTGCATATCACGGCTGGTCCGACCAGATGGTTTACGGTTTGAAGATTCCCGGCACCAGAAATTATCTTGAGTCCTTCGGTATTCCGGGTTATATTTACAGAGGCGTTGATGAAGTGCGCCCGAACGATTTGGCAATGCTCAAAGCGTATCTTGACCTCAACCTGTTGCGCGGCGGCACAGCGGCGGTTATTCTTGAACCGGCAGGTCCGGAATCCGGCACACGCCCGATTGATTGGGAATACAATGCTGCAGTACGCCAGCTTTGTGATGCTTATGGCGCTCTGTTAATTTTCGATGAAGTGGTTACCGGTTTCCGCCTTGGTGTCGGCGGTGCGCAAGGCTTGTTTGATGTAACACCCGACCTTACCATCTTCGGTAAGATTGTTGCCGGCGGTTATCCCGCAGCAGGCGGCGTAGGCGGTAAGCGCGAATATGTCAGCTTGTTGGCAGCAGGCGTTGCCGGCGGTGCTAAGAAAGCATATTGCGGCGGTACTTTGGCAGCAAACCCGCTTTCTGCAATGGCAGGTTATGTGGCAATTAAAGAGATTGCCAAGAATGATGCATGCGCTAAAGCAGGCCGTGCAGGCGACAGATTGACCGATGGTCTTGTAGAACTTATTAAGCAATACAAGCTCCCGTATGTGGCATATAACCAAGGCTCTATCTGCCACCTTGAATGTACCGCACCGATGAGCTTCGATTTCTCCACCATGAATCCCTTAGGTCCCATCAAGGCACTTTCCAAGAAAGATATGATGATGACCAGAACCGAAGCGATGAAGAGAATGGGCGCTGCCTACATGGCTCACGGCATTGTTACCCTTGCAGGCTCCAGACTCTACACCTCCATGGCGGATACGGATGAGATTATTGATGAGGCACTCAATCATTTTGAAGATGTATTTAAGCTTGTCAAGAAAACCGGTATTTTAGAAGAAGAGGTTGCAGAGTATTCTGCAGCACATAAAGCCGAAAAAGCAAAAGCGATTGCCGAGACAAAAGCAAAGCAGGCACTGGAAAAAGGCACTATTGCAGCAAAGAAAAAGGCTGCGATGATTGCATCGAAAAAAGCGCTTGCCGCAGAAAAAATCAAAAAAGCGCAATGGGCTAAAAACTGATTTCGGATAAACATATCATGAAAGGGATTGTGTCCGAGAGCTCGGGCACAATCCTTTAATACTGACAAGAGGAACTTTATGGATAAATATGTGATAGCACACGATATGGGAACATCTTCCGACAAAGCGGTTCTCGTTGATTTTAACGGAAAGGTGGTTGCCTCCAAAGCGGAGCCGTACCCCACGTATTATCCGGCACCGGCATTTGTCGAGCAAAAGCCGGAAGAGTATTGGGATGCGGTTTGTAAGGCATCCAAAGGGCTCGTAGAGGAGTCGGGTATCGACCCGCAGTCGGTAAAAGGCATTGTTTTTTCCACACAGGCGATGGGCATTATTCCCGTGAATAGTGACGGGAAGGTTTTGTATAACAACATCACTTGGGTGGATGGCAGAGCAGAGAAACAGGCGCAGGCACTGATGCGCCAGCTCGGCGGCAAAAAATTCTTTTCCATGATTGCCGGCACGCCCATTATGGGTAAAGATGTGATTGCAAAAATCCGCTGGCTTAAAGATGAACGCCCCGATGTCTATAACGAAACCAAGTACTTTTTAGATGTTAACGGCTACTTGAAATATATGTGCACGGGTGAGATGGTCGCAGAGCTTTCCGGCGCTTCTTCATACGGGCTCGATCTTAAGAAAAAGACCTGGCTGTCGGTACTTCCCCTAACGGGCTTAGATATGAGTAAGCTTCCGCCGCTTGTTAAAAGCACCGACAAAATCGGTGATGGTTTGACTGCCGAGGCGGCTGAGAGAATGGGCTTAATCAAAGGCACACCGGTATTCGGCGGCTGTGATGATACCCAGGCAGCCACTATCGGCTCCGGTATGAACGGTGATGGCGATATTCATATCTATTTGGGCACTTCCGGTTGGGTATGCGCTTCCTCCAAAGACCAAACCAAGTTTAAAAACGGTGCGGCGGCAATTCAGTCCGCAGACCCCGAAATGAATTTGATTTGCGGCGTAACCGAAGCGGCAGGCAGCAATATTCAGTGGTTAATTGACCAGTTTTTCCGCACCGAGAGCGAACAGCTCGGCGAAGGCATCTACCAGTATATGGATGATGTGATTCGGGAAATCCCCGCCGGTTCCGACCACTTGATTTGTACGCCGTGGATGCTCGGTGAGCGTTGTCCGTTTTCTTCCACGACCACGCGCGCCACGCTCTACAATATTTCGCCGACACACACGCGCGAGCATTTAATGAAGGCGGTTTATGAGGGTATCGGCTACAATTTGCGGTGGATACTCGAAAACTATGAGAAGGATTACGGCTTCCATTGCCGTCAGTTCCGCATTATCGGCGGCGGTGCCTTGGATGATGCGTGGATGCAGATTATCTCCGACATCACCCAGCGCGAATTTGCCGTGGTGGAAAATCCGCGCAATGCCGGTGCGGTAGGTGCCGCTATCGTGGCATTTATCGGTTTAGGGGAGCTTGATTCTTTCAGCGAAGCGAAAAAATTTGTGGTTGAAAAGAAAACCTACCGACCGAATGAATTTAATAAAGCAATTTATGATGAAATGTTTATCACCTATAAACGGCTTTTCAGAGATTTGAAAAAAACCTACAAAGTAACTAATTCCAAACGATTCGGAGGCGAGGAATATAATGGATAAAAGCATAGAGTTAATTCTTGAATACGCGAAAGAATTAACCAAACAAAATGTAATCGGCAAGGGCGATTGCATCAGCGTAAAATCCGGAGCATATATGTATGTATCCGACAAAGAGGTATCTTTAGCGGATTTAACGCAAGAAGATGTCTTAAAAATCGAATTAAACAGCGCGCAGGGTGAGTATGCGCTGCATGCGCGCATTTATGCGCAAAAACCCGATGTATCGGCAGTATGTCACTGCCATCCGAAGTGGGTGGCGCCGATTGCCGCTTGCGGTGTGGATATTCCCGCTGTCAGCGACGATATGACACAGATTGTCGGCATCAACTGCAAAACCTGCGCCAATGATGCCGCAGCGATTGCGGATAACTTAATGGCGCGCAATTCCACCCTTGTGGAGGGTGACGGTTGTGTGACCACCGGCAGAACACTCAATGAAGCCTATACCTGTGTGCTTGTGCTTGATAAGGCGGCGCATTGCTTTGTCGGCTCTGCCGTGTTAAAGAGAAATGTGTGCATCAATGTATTTGAAGCTACACTGATGAATGTTATTTACAAAATGAAATACAGTAAAAAGAATCAGGAAAATCTGCAAAGTGAGGAGGGAAATGCATAATGTGGGATAAAAATACCGAAATGGAATTGCGCCGGCTCGTTAAAGACAGCGGTGTAAAGCTGCTTGAAGAAAACCTTGTGCAGGGCACATGGGGCAATATTTCCGTTCGCTTGGATGAGGACCATATGCTCGTTTCACCCACCGGCTTGGATTATAATCACTTAGAGCCGGAGGATATGCCGATTGTGCAAATTAGTGACCCCTCTATTTGGTCGGATGGTTTAAAGCCGACCTCGGAGAGAAAAATCCATGCAGCAGTCTTGGCATCCAGACCCGAGATAAATGCTTGCATCCATTCTCACCCCGTGTTTGCCACCATCATGGCATCATGCCGCATGCCGCTCCCCGCTTATACGGATGAATTAAAGGAGATTATGGGCGGCGATGTGATTGTCGGTGCCTACGGACTTCCCGGCACCAAAAAGCTCATGGAAGGCACAGTGGAAGCGATGAAGGGCAGAAACGCCTGCTTTATGGCAAACCACGGTGTATTCTGTGTCGGCGAAACGATGGAGGAAGCGTTTAATGTATTGCGCACGCTTGAAAAGAGCGTGTATGAATTTATTCAAATGCAAACACTCGAAAAGACCGGCGCAAAAGAGTATAGCGATGAATTGCTCTTTAGGGTTTTCACCAAAAAAGCAAATTATTTTTTAAAGAAATAAAGTGAGCGAAAAAACTCCTTCGCTGCCGCGCGAGGAGTTTTTTCAGCTGACACGATGTGAGGATTATTTACGCACTTACAATGCGGCGTAACGCTTCACCGCAAGAACAGAAAGAGGTAATTATTTGGCAAAGAAACCGTTAAAGATTAAAAAAACCGAACACTTCGGCATTCAGCGCAAGATTGTGGCGAATATGACAACCGAGAGTTGGCGCAATATTCCGCATGTTACTTATACCTATGAGCCGGATGTCACGGCATTTATGGAGCAGCTGCGTGCGCTGAACAAGGGTGCCGCTCCCGATAAAAAAATCACGGTGAACACGGTGATGCTTAAAGTGATTGTGGAAGGGCTTAAAGCCTGCCCTGCCATGAATGCGCATATTGAGTTTAACCGAAAGTATGTGAAGGGTGTGGTGCATACCCTGTCCGAGATTAATATTTCCATGCCGATGGTATTGCCCACCGGCGAGATGATGACCGTGAATTTGCGCGGCTTTGAGCGAAAAAATCTTGACCAAATGACTGCATACATCAATGATGTACGCCGCCGCGTGGCAAATACCGATTTAAATGAGGTTATGTATGAAGTATCATTTGATGATACGATGACCGCTTTAAAAAAAGGCAAAGTTAAGAAAACTCTGCGTCGACTTATCGGCGCAAAAACCGGCAAGCATAAAGTGACCACACTCAAAGGGCGAGAGAAGAAGGCGTATGAGGCCATCCCCAAGAGGGACCGCCTGACCAAGCACGATATTGAGCAGGGCTCCATCACCGTTTCCAATGTCGGTTCCGTATACCGCGGGCGCAGCGGCACAGCCACTTTGATTGAAATTATCCCGCCACAGGTTTCGGCAATCGCCTTCGGTGCGATTCAGGATAAGCCGATTGTGGTGGTAAATGAGAAGGGCGAGAAAGAAATTGCCATTCGGCAAATTGTGCCGTTTACGATTGAATTTGACCACCGCGCATTGGATTTCGGTGATATCGTTCCGTTTATTAAAAAGCTCGATGAAATATTCGAACATCCGGAAGTTATGCTGGAATGGACACAGAAAAAAGCATAAGTGTATATACAGAATTAGGGACTGTTTCATGAGACAGTCCCTAATTTAATACGCATAGTATCTTCTTTTCGGGAAATACTGTTAAAGTACCATTCATTGAAAAGGAGAGAACAGTATGTTTAAACATGAAAAGCAACTTTTTCACCCCGTGGCGATAGAAAAGCCGAATCCGCAGTATGCGGCGTTGATGCATGAGCAGTTAGGCGGCGCCAATGGCGAACTGAAGGCGGCAATGCAGTATATGGCACAGTCCTTTCGTATCAAAGACCCGGAAATCAAAGATTTATTTTTGGATATTGCCGCAGAAGAACTCGGGCATATGGAAATGGTGGCGCAGACCATCAATTTGTTGAACGGGCATGATGTGGATGCCTCCAAAGTGCCGGCGGGCGAAGTACAAAGCCATGTGATATTAGGTTTGAATCCCGGTTTAATCAATGCTTCCGGTTATTCGTGGACAGGCGATTATGTGTCCGTGACCGGTGACTTGTGCGCGGATTTGCTTTCGAATATTGCTTCCGAGCAAAGAGCAAAGGTTGTGTATGAATATTTATATCGACAGATTGAGGATAAGAAAGTCAGAGAAACCATTGATTTTCTGCTCAATCGAGAGGAAGCGCATAACAAGCTGTTCCGCGAAGCCTTTAATAAGGTAATGAAAAGCGGCTCCAATCAGGATTTCGGCACGACTAAGGCGGCAAAAATGTATTTCAGCATGTCCGAGCCGTCACCCGAAAGCAGCTCGTTTGATGCGGCGCAGACGGACCCGGTGGAGTTTGAAAAATAAGGATTTGTCGAGGTCTACGACCTCGTAGAGAAGAGAGAAAAGAGAAGAGAGAAAAGATGTGGGAGGGCTCTGCCCTCACCCGATTTAAATGTGCGGCAAATGCCGCACTAATAAGGAATAGAGCGAAGCGGAACGGGTGCGGGTGT
>JAFWGH010000066.1 GCA_017512465.1 Clostridia bacterium | reverse complement strand
GTCGAACCTTAACAGCCTCTCACTTGCCCTTTTTGGCTAATTTATCCAATTTTTCGTTGATTGGCGCCAGCCAATCTGCCTCAATATTGAAGAAATTATCACAAAAATTTCTTCGCGAGAGGTGCGTCGCAGTTTTGGTTAGCCTATTTTGCACTAAGATAAGGCAAAACGATGAAGGAATGCTGACGCATTGCGAAGCGTTTTAACGCAATATTAGGGGAAAAGAGGCAACAAAACCTATTAAGGTTCGGTTCCTTTTACCCTAGGCTTTTGTTTAGGAACATAGAAAATGCTATAGTGATGCCGGCGCGCAGCTCCTCATGATGTAGCAACTTCGTTGCAATGATGTTGCTCATTTCACTCGCAGTGATGCGATGTTTGCGGGTAAACACGTGCGCAGCACACATCACAAGCGCAAGCGACATCACTACCGCAGGTAACATCACTTGCCGTTAGGCAAACATCATTTCAGGACTTGCGAAATGTTTCGCTATGCTCACATTTCCCGGCTCGGCGACCCAATTTACAACGCAAATTCGGTACCCGCCTCACCCCTCTTCGCTAAAAACACTTCACCGGAGTGTTTTCTTAACGCTCAGAGCCTCCCCGAGGTTCAAGTCCTGTATATTCAAAAATAGAAAACAGGCAGACACACGGTCTGCCTGTTTTCTATGGTCGAGATGACAGGACTTGAACCTGCGGCCTCTGCGTCCCGAACGCAGCGCTCTACCAAACTGAGCCACATCTCGGTATATTCTTTTTTCCGCTCAAATAGTGTATCACAACAGTTGTGGAATTGCAAGAGGAATTTTAAAAAAATACAAACGAGGCGGTGAACACAGCTCAATTAAATGTCTATGCAGTCTGTAACATGTGCTCTATATATTTATATAGATTTAATTATCTATTTATATATCTATTTAAATATTGTGTTACAAATCGTCACATCACCTGTGACGATTTGTAACAGGTGATGTGAGTTTTTTTAACAGATGTTGTGAGGTTTTTTAACAGCTCTTCACTCTGCCCGACACGGCAAAAGTGTTGACTTTTTTCCCCGCTTATGCTACAGTAAATACGATATAAATTGGTTTGAGCACCTTCCGCAAAAGGCTAAAGCGGAAGGTTTGTTTTTTTGAGAGGAGTATAAGTTATGTGGAATATGTTTTATCCGATTGCAATTATTGTGATTTCCAATATTTTGTACAATGTGTGTACCAAATCCACCCCGAAAGAGGTAAATGCTTTTGCGGCGCTTACCATTACCTATTTCATTGCGGCGGCGGTCAGCTTTATCACCTTTTTTATCAGTGCGAAAGGCAAAAACCTCATCACGGAATTTACCAAAACCAATTGGACAACCTTTGTTTTAGGGCTTGTCATTGTCGGTTTGGAGCTCGGCTACATCCTCGCATTTCGTAACGGCTGGGCTATGAATACCGCCTCTGTTACCGCCAACATCACCCTGGCGGTGGCGCTGATTATTGTTGCCGCGCTTTTCTATAAAGAAAGCATCACTTTAAAGCAAATTGCGGGAATCGTGTTGTGCGGCGGAGGATTGGTTTTAATCAATATATAAGCGGCGCAGTATATGCACTCTTTTGCTTTTAAAAGCAGAATTATATATTTCTAAAAAACGCAGATGCGGGATTTTCCGCATCTGCGCTTTTAGTTTATGCTGCATTATCGTTACAATAAAATACTTGTATGCCGTGCGCGTAGTTTTGCTCTAAGAGCAGCACGGCGATATCCTCCATGTCAATCACCTTATTGGCATTTAAATCCTCCGGCACGGTGGAGGGATATGATTTACCGTATTTCTCGGCGCTCAAAATCTCGGAAGCATCCGCGACATCTATCCACTCATCACCGTTGATATCGCCCGCGGGCAGCACAAGCGCTTTGAGATTTTCATCCTCGCTCAAGCGCAAATCGGTTCTTTGCCCGCTCTTAACAGAAATATCTTTAATTACCACACCGGCAAAGCCGGCACCGCTGATGCGCATGGTATAGGTGCCTGTCATCAAGCCCATAAATACAAAGCCGCCGTTGCCGTTACGCTGAATGGCAATGGTATCCACACACACGCCATCACGGAAGAGCTCCGCTTTCGGTGTTTTATACAGATTGCTTGTCTTTACCGCACCGAAAATTGCACCGGTCGCCGGTTCCGGCTTAAATAAAACGGAAATGTATGCATCCCCGCGCACTTCATATTCCACGGTGTTTGGATTTTGGTCGGTATCCTCATCCGTTATTAGCTCACTGCCCGCATAGAATCCGGAAAAAGTATACCCGGGCTGCGGTACCGCACACAACAGCACATCACACAGCTCATCCGTTTCTCCGGCAATTGTCGCACTGCCCTGCGCCGTGTCATAGGACAAATTCACCTCATAATGCGCATATTCATGTGTTTTTAAATAGTTATCTATCGTGGTGTAATCGCAATTCGCATTATTCGACATATAGCACATAAAGGTTCTGCCCTCACAGCAAAAGCCGAAAACACTGTAATACGTACCGAACTCCGATGCATCGGGTGTGAAAATCTTTTTCACCTTACCCGTGTTTACATCACAGCGATATACCCCGTCTGATTTCGAGAAAAAGAGTGCATTGCCGATGGCATCCAGCTTGGAAAAATTATAGACATAATACTGCCGCGGGCCGATGCGCCAAGTATCCGCACAAGAGCAGACAACCTCACCCGAGGGCGCGCGCTTAATCGCCGCCGCCTCATTGTCCAAATAGTATAAATTATCCTCTATAAGCTGCATTTCACAAGCGCTGTCTTGCCAATAGTATGCATCATAAGTAGTATCCTCTATGTCAAACGAAGGCAAATAATCCACCTCGCCGGTATCGCTGACATGACCGGTGGAAACGATACCCTCTGTGGAGCGCAGGAAATTATCATGCATGCAGGTGCCCGCATAGTCGCCGGCAGGGTCATCCCAGGTGCAGTCCACATAATACGGCACACCGTCAAGAAACACAATATTCCACGCATGTTCGAGCGCTTCGGAGCTGACAATCAGCGATGGGATTCCCAGCCGTTTAAGTAAGTATAGATACGCCTTGGAATAGCCTTCGCACACACAAACGCGGTTAATGAGTGCGCCGTAAAGCGTGTAAGAATCATCGGATATCTCGGCACCCGCTTCAAACACATTCATATCATACGAGGTGTGTGCAATCAAGCGGTCATGCATCAGTAAAGCGCCCTGCACCTTATCGATGGCGGGCTTGGAGGTTAAATCCTCACACATGTTTTCGACCACCGCATCAATTTGCGCCTTTGCGGCGTTATATTCCTCGGCAGTATCAAAGCGCTCATCATAGCTAAAGCATAAATAATAAAATTTGGTAGAGGATGCCATGGCGGAAATATCCGTGATATGAAAATACTCCGGCATATAATAGCGCACATATGCCATCAACAGCAAAAGATTATACAGCTGTCCATCCATCGGAATATTTAAATCGGAAATATCCACATCGCTCTCAAAGCGCTCAATGCCTGCGGCAAGGGTGTCATGAAGAAGCTCCACATCCACGCCGAGCTCTTCCAGCTCCTGCTCGCACTGATGCACGGGGACATAGCTCTCCTGTGCGGATACGCTCACGCACAAGCAGGAAAAAGCACCGCATATTAATGTGAAAATTAATAGTATGCTGATGAGTTTTTTCATGTTTCTCCCCTTTTTATCCTGTAAAGCAGGCGCTTACCGGCTGCCGGTTCACTTCTGGTATCGGTTTATTTTTTCAATATTATTATACTATAATATTGCCTTTCATGCAAGAATGGTAAAAAAAGGCTGTCTGATTTTGATTCAGACAGCCTCCAGTGTGTCGAAAAACTCTGTTTTCGACACACTGTGAGACTTCGAAAAAGAGAGATAAAATCCGCCAACTGAAACGCTGAGGCGTATGCGGATACTCCAAGTTTCAGTTGGCGGAAGTGCAAAAACGCTGAAACCATGCGGTTTCAGCGTTTCCCTTTACATAATATTAAATCATTTTGCCGTGCTTTCTTTAACAATTCTTCATTTATTTTTAGTGCAATAATACCATAAAATAATTTAGTCTGCACGGTTTTAGCCACTTTTTCGACAGTCTGAAGGCTGTCTGATTTTGATTCAGACAGCCTCTTAATATGTTTCGTCAGTTTTGATGAAATGCTTTTTCATCCTCATGTCGAATTAATGCACGCTTGATTTTGCCGCCAACGGTTTTGGGCAGCTCCTCCACATATTCAATCACGCGCGGGTATTTATACGGTGCGGTGGTGTGCTTAACATGATTTTGCAATTCCTTCGTCAGTTCCTCCGAGGGGCTAAAGCCCTTCGCGAGTACTATCGTTGCCTTAACCACCTGCCCTCTAATCGGGTCGGGAGCGCCGGTAATCGCACACTCGACCACTGCAGGGTGCGCCACCAAAGCAGACTCAACTTCAAACGGACCGATACGGTAGCCCGAGCACTTAATCACATCGTCATTTCTACCCACAAAGCGGTAGTAGCCGTCGCTGTCGCGCCAGAGCACATCGCCGGTGTTGTAGCCGATGCCGCCGAGTTTTTCCTCGGTCATTTCGGGGTTGTGGTAGTAGCCCGTAAACAGTCCGACCGGCGGATGATTTTTCACATCCATAATGGTCAGCGAGCCTTCCTCACCGTCTTCACACACATTATCATCCGCATCCAAAAGCTGAATGTCAAAAAGCGGATTCGGCTTGCCGGTGGCGCCTTGAATCGGCTCAAACCACTCACTGCCGAAGTTGGCAAGGAGTACGGGGCCTTCTGTTTGCCCGAAGCCCTCATAAATCTGATGCCCGACCTTCTCTTTCCACTGCTTAACCACTTCGGGATTGAGCGGCTCACCCGCTGTTGCGCAGTGATGCAGGCAGGAGAGGTCAAATTGCGACAAATCTTCTTGCAGCATAAAGCGGTACATGGTCGGCGGCACGCAGAAGGTGGTTACACCGTATTGCTGTACCTTTGTGAGCAGGTTTTTCGGGTTAAATCTGCCCATCATATCGTAGCAGAAGATAGTTGCACCGCAAATCCACTGCCCGTAAATCTTGCCCCAGCCGAACTTTGCCCAACCGGAGTCGGAAACGCTCATATGCAGCTTGTTTTCTTCCACATGCTGCCAATATTTTGCGGTTACAATGTGCCCGAGCGGGTGCGCAAAGTTGTGCTGCACGAGCTTGGGCATACCGGTGGTGCCGCTCGTGAAGTAGACAAGCATCACATCGTCCCACTTCGTTGCCGCGTCCCCTGTGGGGCGGGCAAATTCATCGGAGTATTTGTCCATCTGCTCGTGCAAATCGATCCAGCCTTCGCGCTTTTTGCCGACAAGCACTTTATTTTTGAGTGTGGGGATTTCGGGAAACGCCTCTTCAACCTGGCTGACCACAAAATCATCATCCACACAAATAATTGCCTTAATTTCGGCAGCATTGCCGCGAAAAACGATATCTTTTTTGGTTAACTGCAAGGTTGCGGGAATGAGAATAACCCCTAACTTATGCAACGCAGTTGCGCACACCCAGTACTCCCAGCGGCGGCGCATAATCATCATCACCACATCGCCCTTTTGCAGCCCGAGGCTCTTGAGGAAGTTGACCACCTTGTTGGAAAGGCGCTTGATATCGGTAAAAGTAAAGGTATGCTCCTCGCCTTCTTCATTCACCCAAAGCAGAGCGCGCTTGTCCGGCTCATGCTCCGCCCAAGCGTCTACCACATCAAAGCCGAAATTGAAGTTTTCCGGCACATTAATCTGAAACTTTTCGTGAAATTCCTCATAGGAGTCAAACTCTATTTGAGGAAGAAACTTTTTCAATAAATAATCCACTGTTTTCACCCCTTTTGCCAAGTACCGCTTACTCGGCAATCACTGTTAAAAATCTTGCTTTTTCATCCCCGCCGCAGCGCTGTCCGTGCGGAATGGTGGGGTTAAAGTAAATCGAATCGCCCGGATGCATCACAATGTCCTTATCGCCCAAAGTGATAATAACCGTGCCCTCTAATACCATGTTAAACTCCTGCCCGCTGTGGGTAATGAGTTTGGCAACGGCATCGTTCGGGTCCAGCGTTACCAACAGCGGCTGCATAATCTTGTTGCCGTAGCGGTACGCCAAATCCTCGAAGTGATACTCGGGATTGCGGTTCACATTTTTGCCCTCGCCCCTGCGAATGAGGTGGTAGGTATTTAACCACGCGGTGTTACCGGT
Source organism: Clostridia bacterium (assembly GCA_017512465.1). Taxonomy (GTDB): domain Bacteria; phylum Bacillota; class Clostridia; order Oscillospirales; family Acutalibacteraceae; genus RUG714. Next base: position 10,663 of record JAFWGH010000066.1, on the reverse strand, counting down.
GATAATCTCGGTGAAATCCACTTTAAACTTTTGTGCGATTTCGTAAATAACACTAATCGGCACATCCTTGCCGTTTTGCTCGTAGCTGGCGTAAACCGCGGGGTCAATACCGAGCTCGTTTGCCAAATCTTCAATCGAATAATCGCTCACTTCTCTGAGCTCACGCAGGCGCGCGCCGATTTCTTCGTAATTATCCATTTGCTTCCTCTTTTCTGCCGCCGCTTTCACGGGAAAACACACTGCGGCAAGTTAATATTTTGATATTATAGCATACTTGTTTTAAAAAGTACAAGCATTATTTTTGCTCTTGTGCGAGCCCTTGCTCCGCCTGCGGCGCTTCCTGCTCGCCATGCGGCAGATTTTTAATCAGGGTTAAGATATTTTTGCCGTTTTCATAGGAATAGTGATGCTCATCTGCCAAATTAAAGGTGATGAAGATGCCTAAACCGCCAACGGTATGCTCATGGTCATAGTCCTCAATGTCAAGCATATTCCTTGTGGGGTTAAAGCGCGAGCCGCTATCCATAAAGGTCAGCTCGATGCGCTCGGCGACATTGAGCTTTACATCTACATAGCCCTGCTTGCCTTCATACGCATAAGAGCACTCATTGACAAAAATTTCTTCTGCCATAATACACAGGTCCTCGCGCATTTGCTTGGAAATGTCCGGAATTTGATCAATGATTTCTTGGATTTTGACTAAATTTTGCACCTGTGCTTCCACATGCAGCTCTTTATGATAAAAGCTGCCGGCGGTCTTTAAGGTGAACAGGGTGATATCATCGCTCTGATCGGCACCGTCGCTAAAGGCTTTGACCGCCTCGAGCACATCGGCAATCACAAATTTTCTGTTTTCACCCGTGTGCTCGCGCAAAATCTCTTCGAGCGCAGGCATGCCGAAAAATTCACCGTTTTTATTCTGCGCTTCATTCACACCGTCTGTATACGCAAAGAATAAATCACCCTCTTCGAGTGTAACGGTTACCGACTCATACTCCGCATCGGGGAATACGCCTGCCGCCATACCGACTGCATCATCCAAGGGAACAATGCCGTCTTTTTTGAGCAGGTAGGGCACATTATGTCCCGCATTGGTATAGGTTATAGTTCTCTCGGCAGGTTTATAAATACCCATAAAGGTGGTAATAAACAGCTTGCCGGGGTTATTTTGGGCGAGCGTATTGTTATAGTCTGCCATCGCCTGTGTCGGTGAATAGCCTAGAGAGGCGTACATATGTAAGAGTGTTAACGCACGCGACACAAACAGCGCCGCACTTACGCCCTTGCCGGATACATCTGCCACCGCGAAGAATATTCCGTCCGGTATAATTTGGTAGGCATAGAAATCGCCGCCGACTTCACGCGCCGGTAAGACAAAGGCATCAATATTCGCCGTTTTGTCCGAATATGCAGGCGGCGGCAATAAGCCGAGATGGATGTTGCGCGCAATGTTCATTTCCGCTTCCGCCATATGCTTTTGTTTGCTTAAATTTTCTATATCGCCGACATATTGATTGATTTCATCCACCATGGTATTAAAGGCCTCCACCATATCGGTATACTCGGTAATGCCTTTAGTTTCCTCCATTTTTTCCATGCCGCCTTTTTTACCCGCCACAAAGCTTTTCATTTGGCGGCTGATGGCTTGAGCTGGGTTGGAGATTTTTTTCCTGAGCACGGTAGCGAATACCAGTACCATTAAAGTGGATAAGACAATACTCACCGCTAAAACCTGGAACAGGTTATTGCGAAATTCTGTTACCATTTCTTGGAATGAAACCTCTGCACCCACTAAACAGCCGGTTGACTTTTCGGTTTCCACAAAGGTGTTTAATTTAGGATCATACACATGCATGAGCGGCACATAACAGGTAATGGTGTCATCAATCTTAGTGACTTCATGAACTACCGCATAGTTTTCTTTACCGCCGACAACATCAATTTGTTCTTGGTTAAGACAGCCTTTCACTACATAACCCGGATAGCGCTCTTTGATATAGGTCTCGGACGCATTATGCCCGGCACCGAGCGTGACATAGGTCTCCGTGTTCTTTTCAACATCGATACGCACAACATAGGCATAGGTGATTTCAAACTCTCTGCACAGGGCGCTGATGCTCTCGTTACATTGCTTTACATCTTCCTCTTTTGTCAAATCATACATGCCGACAAAATCTTCGATGACTCGCGCCGCTTTGGTGACATCCTCCGCGCAGTGATTGTAATTTTGCTGATAGGTGACATAATACGCTAATGCGAGAACGATTAAATTGGTTACGAGCACAATCGGCAGGATAATAGCGATGGTTTTATAAAAAAGCGTATTTCTCTTTCTTTTATTTCTCATATGCATTTACCCCTTTTGTGCCAAATCAATGTTAATCACGGTGGTGTTAAAGCCGATAACACGATTGTATTCTATACTCGAGCTGATGGCTCTGAGCATGGAAAGTCCGCTGATAAGCTTACCCGAATCATCCTCATACTCGGTCGGGTTGAAAATTTTGCCGTTGTCGCGCACCCTTAAAATAATAGAGTGCTCGCTGATTTTTATAAAGATATCCACCTTGCGCGAAGCGGGGCTGTAAGCATACTTTGCGGTATTGACGCACAGCTCTTCCACCGCTACGGCAACTCTGGTCGCAACGGTTTCATCCACCGCATTTTCGCGGCAAAAATCCATTACCTTTTTGCTTGCATCCACAGCGGCTTCCACGCGGTTGTCTATAGTAAAATCCATCACCACGCCTTCTTCGCTGTCCATCAAAAGGTAATTGTCTTTCTTTTGCACCTTTTTGCAGATAACAACCGCAATGAGTGTAATGATAATCGTGACAGCTTTGGATACCGGAAACGATGCCCACAGCCAGTAAATACCATACTTGGAAAACAGCCATAAGAGGGGAATCACCGTGGCAAATCCATCTAAAATAACAATTAAATTCGCAATGCCCTGCTGCTTGATGCCTTGGAAGAAGGTGCGCATCACATACACAATGCCCAGCAGCGGGATATTGATGGATAAAATGCGGAAGGTGGTATTATATATTTGCAAAATTGCCGGGTCCTTTAGTCCGTATAGCCCCGCCAGCTGTGCGGGGAACAGCTCGGAAATAAGCATCACCGCCAAGCACAAAACCGTGGTCATAAACAGACCGTAGCGCAGGGTTAAGCGCTGCCCTTTGAGGTCCTTTTCGCCGTAAAATGCGCCGACCATCGGCAACAGTGTCATAGAAGCGCCCTCGGCAACAATAAAGCTCAAAGAGTTGAGCGAAAACGATACGGACGCGATTTGCATACCGACCGTGCCGGTAGAAGCGAGAATAATTGCATTCATAAAGAACAGCCGCAAGAAGTTGCACACATATATGAGTGCCGACGGCATACCCGTATTGAAAATTTTGCCGAGCTCCCGCAAATCCTCTTTTTTTAAGCGAATAAATTTCACACTGCGCTCGCAGGAGCGGAAATACACAATACACATCACCGTGCCGACCGCATAGCCTGCAATCGTTGCCCAACCGGCACCGGCAATGCCCATGCCCAATAACGCCATGAACACATAATCGCACACAAGATTAATCACATTTGAAACAACCGGCAGCGCGGTGGATAGCTTATTAAGCCCATCGGTGCGCGCAAACGCCGCAACGTGATTGACAATGACATTAAACGGTGTCAACAACCACAGCGGCAGCAGATACTGCACAATGAGCAGCTGTAGCTCCTCATTTCCCTGCGCGAGCAGAGAAGCTGTCGGTTTCATGAAGATTAAGCCGATTGCCATAAGTACCAGAGAGGATATCATCCCCGCATGGAAGGAGAGTGTAAACGCCGCATCGGCTTTGCGGTTTTCGCGCTTGCCCTTGTAAATAACGGCAATCGTGTTGCCGCCAAAGGTAAACAGCGCCATCAAAATGCTCTTTAAAAACGAAACAGACAGGGTGAGATTGATGGCGGAAAGCTCCACCGTGCCGAGCACCTGCCCGACCATCATACTGTCAACAATGCCCGCAAGATACATAGAAGCTGTCATTGCCAAGGTGGAAATGAGCATTGTGTTATATTTTTTTCGGATTAAACTCGAGTGTCTTTGCATCTTACCCTCACAAAACGCTTTTTATCTGTTCAAATTATCCTTTGCGAAGAAGCGGAAGCCTTGCAGCACACCGATAAAGTCATCCACATACTTGTCGTTGCTGGCATTCCAGAAGAAATCCATTCTTGCAAGAATTTGGGTGGTGAAGTGTGCTTCAAACGGCAGTGTAATCATGGTCTTGCCGTGCGCCATATTCATATACGCCGTCATGCTCGAAAGAATTGCCGCTTTTTCGGGGTCTTTCTCCGCCTCGGCGAGTGCTTCGGCAAACACATCGTATTCAACAAAATCAATCTTCATGCCCCGCTTATTCATGCGGCGAATGATATCGCCGAGCGGCAGGGTATGATTGTTGACCGCATTAAACATGCAGCAAGCCTTCGGGGTGCGCGCCAGCTTCAAGAATGCCGCACAGGAGCTGTCAATCGGTCCCATGCACACCTGGTTTTCTATCATGTTATAGGGGAAACAGCCGAGCATGCTGTAAGAGCGCAGCCTTCCCATAAAGTTATTGGTTAAGAAGTTGATTTGGAACTCACCGTCAGACTCTCTTGCCGCCAGGGTGCCCACGCGAATAACCTTCGCATCCAAGCCCTTTTCGGCAGCGGCTTCGAGCACCATGCGCTCCGCCATCAGCTTTGAGGAAGTGTACTTATTATCGAGTGTCTGCCCGAAATAGAGCGTTTGCTCATCGAGCGTGTGCTTGCGCAGCTTGGAAGCATCCAGCGTTGTACCCGAAACGGAAATGGTGGAGAAGTGAATGAGCCTTGCACCGAGCACTTCGCAAAGCTTTGCGCAGTTGACCGCGCCGCCGACATTGATATCCTCAATATCCGTGCCGTTAGAGAAGTGCTTAACATTTGCCGCACAGTTAAAGACGGTGTCTATCGGCTCTTTTTCAAACTTTTCAAAATGCGCATAATCGGTAACATCGCCTTCAAATACTTCTACTCTCTCATGGATTTCCTGCTCATAGCGGTCATCAAAGTAGTAGTACATCAGGTTTTGCAGGCGCTGCTTGGCGCTCTCAAATTTACCCTTGCGCAGCATGCAGTACGCAGTGCCCTTTTCCTCGCTCAAATACTGTGCGAGCAGGTGCGCACCCATATAGCCGGTAGCGCCGGTGATGAGGATATTGCCGAGTTCGCGGCATTCCCCTTCCACAAACGCATCCACGGTGTTTTGCTGCAAATACGCATTGATTTTTGTGTAATCGTAATCGTCAAAATCAAAGGTACCGTTGCTCTCCGCCACTTCGCCGCTCTCAAAGAGTTTGGCAAGTTCTCTGGGCGTTGTATATTTAAAGATATCGCCGTAAGTGATCTCAAAGCCGTTTTCGCTCGCGTCAAGCACCACGGAGGTAACCACGAGCGAGGTGCCGCCGATTTCAAAGAAATCATCCGTTGCACCGACTTTATCCAAATGCAGCACCTTCTTGAAGGATTCGCAGAAAAATTCCTCAGTTTTATTCGCAGGCGCCACATATTCACCGAGTGTTACCGGTACCGGCTCGGGCAAATGCTTGATGTCGGTCTTGCCGTTCGATGTCATCGGCAGCTCTGCCATTTGCAGGTAAGCGGTCGGCACCATGTACGGTGTCAGGTGCTTTTTAAGCTCCTCGCGCAAAGCATCAATATCAATTTGCTCCTCAGCGGCGAAGTAAGCGCAAAGGTTTTGCTGTCCGTTGAGCTCACGAATGACAACCGCCACCTTTTTAATGTGCGGCTGTACCTCGATTAAGCCTTCAATCTCGCCGAGCTCAATTCTCAAGCCTCTGAGCTTAACCTGGTTGTCGATTCTGCCGAGAATGAGCACATTGCCTTCGGCGTCCCACTTGGAGTAGTCGCCCGAGCGGTACATTCTCTCGCCGCGATACTCAACAAATACTTCTTTTGTTTTCTCCGGCAGATTCTTGTAGCCTTTTGCCACGCCGATACCGCCGATATATAATTCTCCGATAACGCCGTACGGTGCGATATCGCCGAATTTATCGACAATGTACTCTTTATAGTTTAACAGCGGTCTGCCCACGGAGATATACGCGGCGTCATTAAGCACTTTCGCATTTGAGGACACCGTGATTTCGGTAGGACCGTAAGTATTGATAATCGCCGCGTCGCGCACACAGGCTTTGATTTTATCGCGCAGGGAAAGCGGATAAGCTTCGCCGCCGCACAATACAAGATTACATTTGGAAAGCGCGTCGCAAAACGGCGCATATTCCATATACTGCCCAATGCGCGAAGCGGTGGCATTGATACAATTCACATCGTATTTTTTCATCAACTCCGCCAATGCTCGCGGGTCGTTCATCTCATCTTCGCCGGCAAAGACCAATGTCTTACCGCTTACCAAAGAAGCGGTATGCTCTTTAAACGACATATCAAAAGAGACGGTGGTCACTGAAAGATATGTGTGCACCCTATTGACAATATGGTGCATAATTATGTTGCTCGGATGGTCGGTTAAATAGTTACAAATACCGCAGTGGCGCAGCATAACGCCCTTGGGCTTTCCGGTAGAGCCGGAAGTATAAATCATGTAAGCGAGCTCTTCATCGCTCATGGCGATATCGGGATTCTCGCGCGCATCGCCCGCTATAATTTCGGCAACATCAATCGCCTTTTCGGCGGGATATTCCGCAAGCTTATCGGCAGTGGTAATGACATAAGATGCCTCACTGTCGCTCATAATATGATTGATTCTGTCCGCCGGGTACTGCGGGTCGCACGGAATGAACGCCGCGCCCGCTTTGTTCACACCAAACAGGCATTTGAAGAAACACGATTCTCTGGGCAGCAGCAATGCCACGCTGTCGCCGACCTTAACACCCTTCTTAATCAAATTGTGCGCAACGATATTTGCGCTCTCGTTTAATTCCCGATAGCTAAGGGTGGCATCAGTGGCGATTAAAGCTGTTTTTTCGGCATTTTCCGCCGCACTCTTTTCAAACATTTTGTGCAAGAGGGTAATCGGCACCTCTGCCGTGCCCTCTATGCTGAAGCGCTCCATTTGCTCCATCTGCTCTGCGGGCAGCGCGAGCGCATCACGCAGTGTCTTTGTGCGGGTATCCGCCATTAAAGCAAGTGTATGGCGGATTTGTGCGGCAAAGTTTTCTATCACGCACTTATCGAACAGCTCCTCGCTGAATTGCAGTGTAAATGCAAGCGCATCTTCACTCTTGTGAATAACCACATTGATATCACGGCTCATTTTTTGCAAAACCGTGTACACATCTACTTTGATGCCGCCTTGCTCCGTGCCGGCGGGACTCCACATGTAGTTCACGCTCACATCAAACATCGGACTGCGGCTTTCATCGCGCTGCTTAACAAATTCCGCTACCGCATCTTCAAACGGCAGGGATGCGCCGTAGGTTACATGGCGTACGGATTCACCGACTTGCTTCAAATATGCCGCAAGTGTCATGTTTCTGACCGGCTTCACGCGCAGCGGCGCGGTGTTGACAAACATACCGATAACATGGTCGGCACCGTTCGGGCGCATATTGGTCGGAATACCCAAGACCACATCCTCCGATGCGGTATATTTTCCGAGCACCATGGAAATGCCCGCAAAAATGAGCTCAAATTCGGTCACGCCGTAGTAACGCGCTGTCTTATCGAGCACGGCAATATCCTCACCCGAGCAGGTGAAATGCACGGCATTATCCGATAACGGATGCACCTTCGGGCGCTTGCCCTTGAGCGGCATATCGTTTACCGGCACGCCATCCGCAAACAATTCGCGGTAAAATGCCATGCCGCTTTCGGTATCAATTTCTCTGTCATACAAATCGGAAAGGTCAATTTGCCCCGCTGCTGGCTCTGCACCCTGCAGTGCCGCGGAAAGCTCATCAATAAAGGTCTGTGCGGAGCCGCCGTCAAAGGCAATATGGTGAATGGCAAGGTGGACTATCACCGCACCGTCATCCACGGTATACAAGAAGGGCTTAACCGGAATCGATTCGTTTAAATTAAACGGCGTATCATAAGCCTCCATCGCCGCCAGCACTTCCTCGCGGGAAGCGGCGGTTTTTTCGATGATTTCGGGAAGCTTATCTGTCAGTACACGCACGGGAAGTCCGTTTTGCTCGCTGTAGAAGGAGTGAAACGCTTCATGTGCCGCAAATACTTTGTTTAGTGCCTCTTTTACCTGCGCCGCATCCGCGCCGTGAATGAGTGCGGCAATATTTAAGTTATATACCACGGAATCCGCATTGAGCTTTTGCTCTAAATACATCCCTCTCTCAAAGGGGGTAAGCGGATAAATGCGCGGGGTCTCGGCTTTTTTAACCAAACTCTTTTGCGCCGCTTTTTTGAGTAACAGGCTCTCAATCATCAGCGGGGTTTTGCCGGCAAAAATATCGGCAGTTGTGATTTTATACACCGCACACTGTGCTGCAACAAGCGCACATTTAATGGAGTCGCCGCCCAAGGCGAAGAAATCATCCTCAATACCGATATGCGCCACACCGAGCACTTTTTCAAACGCGGCGCACAATGCCTTTTGCATATCGGTCTCGGGCGCAACATAATCGGTCTTAAATGCGCCCGCTTCGGGTGCTTTTAAGGCGGAGCGGTCCAGCTTACCGTTGAGATTGACCGGTAATTTATCTAATTTGACAAAGAAGGCGGGAATCATATACGCGGGCAGCTTTTGTGAGAGCTGCGCTTTGATTTCTTTCTCCTCTGTCGGCTCTTTTTCCACATAATAGGCGCACAAATACACCTGGCCGTATTGGTTCTTAAAATCTTTAATGCATGCATCGGCAATACCGGGCACATTTTTAATCACGGCTTCAATTTCGCCCGGCTCTACGCGCTGACCGTTAATTTTTACCATCCAGTCCTTACGGTTGAGGTAAATGATGTTGCCATCCTCCCCGTAACGGCAGATATCACCGGTGCGCAACATTTTCTCAAACCCGTCTTTCTCATAAAACGGGTTGGCGACAAAGGTCTTGGCGCTCTGCTCGGGCAAACCGAGATAACCATCCGCGAAATATCCGCTAAAGCACAATTCGCCCTCTTGCGCCGGATTGCCGCTTTCATCCAAAATATAGGCTTTCAGACTGCCTATCGGCTTACCGATAGGTGTGTTTTCATATGCTTTGTCTACTTTAAACGCAGTAACGCCGGCACATTCGGATTGACCGAACATCACCGTGAGCTCAAACGCTTCGCTATAGGTATCGCTCACGCGCTCACTGCCGGTGTAGACACTCTTTAAGCTGTCGCCCTTCGGCTCAAACACTTTGAGCATTTTCGGGCTGATAAAGGTGTGATTGATTTGGTGTTGTTCAATATAATCTGCAAGAAGTATCGGGTCTCGCATGGTTTCAAACGGCACAATATGCCCTTTCATGCAGGCGCTTAAGGGCAGAAAAATATCGTGCACGGATACCACAAAGGTAAACGGTGCACCGAGTGCCACCGCACTGCCACGCGGCAAATTAAAGTAATCATTAAAGCGGATGACCGCATCATCAATACTGCGTCTGGAATGGAGCACACCCTTCGGATTTCCGGTAGAGCCTGAGGTATAAATCAACAAAGCGGGTGCATCTGTTTCCACCTGCACGACCCCTTCAAAGGGTGTTTGCGCTTCTACATCTTTCAAAAACTTTTCATTGATATTTACCTTTGCCCCGCAGTCGTTACGGATAAACTGCAGGCGCTCCTCGGGATAGGTCGGGGAAAGCGGCGCATACGCACCGCCGACAAGTAGCACGGCATAAATCGCCGCCACATATTCCTTGCTCTTGGGCAGCTCAATGCTCACAAAATCGCGCGCACCCACGCCGCAGCTTACGAGCTTTGCGGCAATCTTGCGCGCATAATTATCGAATGAAGCGTAACTGAATACATTGCCCTCGCCTTCATCCGAAAGCACGGTGAAATCGGGATACAGCTCCACATTTTTAATGATTTTTTCTAAAACGATACTCATAAGATACTCCTGTTTATAACCACTTATCTCAAATTATGAAACAAAATTTAACACTTTTTCAAAGCCGGTCATTTTCAACAGCTCCATCACATTTGCCGGCACATTTTTGAGCATAAAGCTCTCTTTGCCGATGCTTTGGTGCGCTTGAATAATCACACGGATGCCTGCGGAAGAAACATAGTCTACCCCTGCCATGTCAAAAGTCAGCGTTTCGCACTTGTTGGTATTTTCCGCAACTGCCTGCTCCAATTCTCCCGAAGTGAGCGTATCGATACGTCCCTCGATGATAAATATGCAATTCTTGTTGTCCCAGTTTGTTGTAATCTTCACAATCAATCACTCCTTGTAAAAAATTCATTGAAATTTGGCAAAATTTACGCCATTTGAATTTATTACATAATAATCTTCTATATTTTTCAATATCCCGAATATAATTTTCTAAAAACACACAAATAAAACAGCTTCAACCCAAAGGTGAGTCCCCGTAACGAAGGTTAGCCCTCAAATCGCATCTTTTTCGCCATAATTGCATTAAAATAGTCGCTTAGGCGTCAGCCTTAAGCGACTATTTTGCTTTATTCTGACAAAAAATCTGCCGATTTTAGGGTGCAT
>JAFWGH010000065.1 GCA_017512465.1 Clostridia bacterium | reverse complement strand
TGTCGAGGTCTACGACCTCGTAGAGAAGAGAGAAAAGAGAAGAGAGAAAAGATGTGGGAGGGCTCTGCCCTCACCCGATTTAAATGTGCGGCAAATGCCGCACTAATAAGGAATAGAGCGAAGCGGAACGGGTGCGGGTGTTCCCGCCCTTCACTATTCACTATTCACTATTCTCTCAAATAAGGATTTAGGAGCCCGCAAGGGGCTCCACAAATTCCTTATTTGAAAAAAACAGGCGTCTTACATGAGACGCCTGTTTTTTGAGTCGATCAAAAGGTTTTATAATATACTCTTATACAATTTAATATACTCACCTGCAGATTTTGCCCAGGTGTTATCGCTTTCCATTGCGCGCTTAACAAGGATGTCCCAACCTTCCGCATAATAGCCTTGAATGCCTCTGCGAATTGTGTATAACATCTCATGCGCATTATAGTTTGCAAAGGTAAAGCCGTTACCCTCGCCGTCTCCGCTGTCTTTTACAGAGTCACGCAGACCGCCGGTTTCTCTGACAATCGGAACAGTGCCGTAGCGCAGCGCTATCATTTGCGAGAGACCGCACGGCTCGCTCTTCGAGGGCATTAAGAATAAATCCGCACCGGCATAAATGCGCCTGGAAAGCGGCGGAATAAAGCCGATGGTGACAGCGCATTTTTCCGGATATTTGCCTTGAATATAGCGGAAGAAATCTTCATATTCCGCATCGCCGGAGCCGAGCAGAGCCACTTGAATATCCTCGGTGCACAGCAGCTCCTCGAACACTGCCTTAATTAAATCCAAACCCTTGTGCGAGACAAGCCTTGTAACAATGCCGATAAGCGGCACATCTTTTTGCGGCAGTCCAAGCTCCTTTTGCAATTCCTTCTTACAAACCGCTTTACCCTCTTTGAAGGTTTGCGCATTGTAGTTTGAGGGAATGCTCTTATCGGTTTCGGGATTATAGTTATCATAATCAATACCGTTTAAAATACCGCTGAGCTTATAAGAGCGCTGTTTGAGAATGGTATCAAGTCCGTGGGAGTACCACGGGTCTAAGATTTCATTGGCATAGGAATTGGAAACGGTGGTAATGGCGTTCGCTGTTTCAATCGCGCCTTTCATGTAGTTCACGCAGCCGTCATATTCCACAATGCTTTTATTGTATTCATCAATGCCGACCAGGTCACTCAAAATCTCCATACCGTATTGACCTTGGTATTGGATATTGTGAATGGTAAATACCGTTTTAATTCCCCAGAATTTTTCGCGCTGTGCATAATACAAGCTGTAATAGACGGGGACTAAAGCGCTTTGCCAGTCGTTGCAGTGGATAATATCCGGCTTAAAATCAAGATGCTCCAACATTTCCAGCACTGCCCTTGAAAAGAATGCAAAACGCTCTGCATCATCATAATAGCCGTAGAGATTATCTCTTTTAAAATAGTATTCATTATCAATGAAATAGTAAATCACGCCGCCGATATGCGCCTCAAAAATGCCGCAGTATTGCATTCTCCACGATACAGGAACCGGGAAATTGCAAATGTACTTCATTTTCGCGCGCATTTCATCGCTGATTTTGGCATATAAGGGCATAACCACTCTGGTGCCGACAAGCCTTTTGCGCAATGCAAAGGGCAAAGAACCTGCCACATCTGCCAAACCGCCCGAAGCGACAAACGGCAAGGCTTCACTTGCTACATATAAAACTTTCATAGACTTTCTCCTATCTTGTTTGCCATGCAAACATATCAACAGCTGCGTTGCGGATAATACCGAATTGCCATAGGCAATCTATCGCATGCGCAGCACATATCGACCGGCGTACCGCGCCGTTATTCCTCGTTAAATTAAAGAATTGTGCTTTTGGAAATATAAATCGGATATGTATCTGCACCGCAGAGTGTTTTGCCGGGTTTTACCACCACATGCTTATCCAAAATCGCATACTCAATATGGGCATTCTCACCGATAAAGGTATCCTGCATGATGATGCAGTTTTTCACCTTGGCACCCTTGCTGACCGTCACATTTCTGGAGATGATGCAGTTTTCCACTTCACCTTCAATATCGCATCCGTCGGCAATGAGCACATTTTTAGCGGTGTTTTCCAAGCCGTATCTTGTGGGCATGGTGTCCTTGGATTTTGTATAAACGGGTCTTGTGGCATTAAACAAATCCTTGCGGTTGACATAGGAGAGCAAATCCATGTTCACATTAAAGTAAGTGGAAAGGCTGTCAATGGTGTGACAGAAGCCTTCATGCTTGTAAGCATAGAGCTTGAGCTTGCCGACCTTACTCGTTAAGCTCAACCGCTTAAAGGAAGGACTCTCTTTGCTCATGCCTTCATTAATTAAGCGAATAAGTAAATAGCGCTCCATGATATAGATACCCAAAGAGAACTCGGTTTTTTCACCGCCGCCGGAAATAATGCGTGCATCGTTAATTTTGCCGTTTTCATCGGTAACAAGTTCCACCTGCCTGCCGCAGTTTGAAGGCGGCACGGCATAGGCGGAAACCGTAGTGATATCCGCACCGTTTTTCTTGTGGAAATCAATGAGTGCATTGTAATCCACATTTGCCACCAAATTGGAATCCGACAAAATCACATATTTCTCATCACTCTTTGTGATGAAATTCATTGCACCGTTAAGCGCTTCCGTGCGGGAATTATACATGCCCTGTGTACCCAATCCGAAGGGCGGCAGCATAAAGATACCGTCATTCTTGCGCGACAAATCCCATGCTTTACCGCTGCCGATATGGTCCATGAGGGATTGGTAATTGCTCTTTGTAATAATACCGACTTTTGTAATATTTGCATTGACCATGGAGGAGAGCGGGAAGTCGATTAATCTGTACCTTGCGGCAAAGGGAATAGAGCCCATAGTTCTCACATTGGTCATTTCACTGAGTGCTTCATCATTGGTGTTGGAAAAAATAATTCCAAATACATCGTTACCCTGCATCTTAGTTTTCCTCCTTATTACCGAAAGATTCGCCTGCTTTTACCTTTGCACCCTTGGCAACCACTGTGTTCGGGCCGACCATAGCCACATCCCATGCACCGGGCTCAAGGTTTTCGGGAAGCTCACCGATTTGAGCATCTTCATCAATAACGGCGTTTTCCGCTACGATGGAATACAGCACTTTCGCGCCTTTTTTAATAGTGGCACCGGGCATAATCACGCTGTCGATGATTTCGGCGCCTTTTTCAATTTCCACATTAGAGGAAATAACACTCGATTCCACACTGCCGCCGATATAGCAGCCTTCCGCTACCACCGAGTTTTGCACATAGGCGTTTTCATCCATAAAGTGAGGCGGTGCTATCGGACTGTTGGAGTAAATTTTCCAAGAGCTGTCGCTCAAATCCAAATCCACATTCGGGTTGATTAAGTCAAGGTTGGCTTCCCATAAAGAGGAAATGGTGCCGACATCCTTCCAATAACCCTCAAAGGGATATGCCATCAGTTTCTTACCGTCGCCCAGCATGGCGGGGATGATGTTTTGACCAAAGTCATGTTTGGAATTTTCATCCGCTTCATCGGCAATTAAGTATTCGCGCAACTCTTTCCAAGAGAAAATGTAAACACCCATGGAAGCCTTGTTGGATTTCGGCTCGGCGGGTTTCTCTTGGAATTCATAAATTGACCAATCCTCATTGGTGTTCATAATACCGAAACGGGGTGCTTCATCCCACGGTACTTCCATAACCGCAATCGTGCAGACAGCTTCGTGGTCCTTGTGGTACTGCAGCATTTCGTTATAATCCATTTTATAGATGTGGTCGCCGGAGAGTATGGCAACATATTCGGGATTGTAACGGTCAATAAAGTTGATATTTTGATAAATGGCATTTGCGGTATTCTTATACCACTCCGTGCCTTTGATTTGCTGATAGGGTGAAAGGATGTGCAAACCGCCGTTTGCTCTGTCCAAATCCCAGGCATGACCATTGCCTAAATATTCGTTTAATTCAAGCGGTTGATATTGTGTGAGCACACCAACGGTTTCAATGCCGGAGTTCACGCAGTTTGAGAGCGGAAAGTCAATAATCCTGTATTTTCCGCCATAGGGTACTGCAGGCTTTGCCACTTTTTTGGTCAATAATCCCAAGCGGCTTCCCTGTCCGCCTGCAAGGAGCATCGCAAGACACTCGATTCTCTTCATTATAATCCTCCTTTTATTTGTTGAACCTCACCGACAGTTTGTTTTACTTGCCGCACCTGTTTTGACAAACAGTAGCACAAATGCAAAGCACCTTCAAGCAAAACCGATAGCGGTTCGTTTCAACGAGTTGTGAATGTGTAGTAATTATATGTTTTATATTTTATCGGATGCGCATGCATCTTATTTACTCTTTTTTGCCGGCGCTTTTTTTGCTGCCGGTTTTTTGGTGCTGCTCTCTTTCTTCTTTGCGCTCGGGAGTCTCTTTTTCTTCTTTAACTCAATGTAGAGCACGGAAAGCCCCGGGATATCCACATCAATCGCATAGGGGAATCCGTTTGCTTCCTGCACGCGGGCATCAAAGTGATAGCGCACATCATTTCCCCAGCCGCCAAAACGGGATTCATCGGAATTGAGCACCAATTCATATTCTCCGTAATTTTCCACACCGATTGTGTAGTTTCTGCGCATAACCGGGGTAAAGTTGATTAACACAATGGTTTCATTGCCTTTTTTATCTTTACGGATGTAGGAGAGAACGGAAGAATTGTTATCATCCGCATTAATCCAGCGGAAACCATCCCAAGAGTAGTCGATTTGCCACAGCTGCGGGTGGTCTAAATAGTAGTGATTGAGCTCTCTGACAAAGTTTTTGGTGCCTTGGTGAATCGGGTAGTCAAGCAGCAGCCAATCAAGCCCTTCTTTATATTTCCACTCAATGAATTGACCGAACTCGGCACCCATGAACAAGAGCTTTTTGCCCGGGTGGCTCATCATGTAACCCAAAAATGCCTTTAAGCCGGAAAACTTATCTTCATAATAGCCGGGTTGTTTATTAAGAAGCGAGCCTTTGCCGTGTACCACTTCATCGTGAGAAATCGGCAGGATAAAGTTTTCATTAAAAGCATACATCAGCGAGAAGGTAACTTTTGAATGGTTGTAGCTTCTGCCGAGCGGATCCATTTTGATGTAGCTGAGCACATCATTCATCCAACCCATATTCCATTTAAAGTTAAATCCGAGGCCGCCGTCATCAATCGGCTTGGTAACCATCGGCCAATCGGTGCTTTCCTCGGCAATCATCATAATGCCGCCGCCGAATTTTTCAAACACGGTGCGGTTGAGCGTTTGGATAAAGTCTACCGCTTCCAGGTTTTCCTTGCCGCCGTGAATATTCGGGCGCCACTCACCGTCTTTACGGCAATAATCCAAATAGAGCATGCTCGCCACCGCGTCCATGCGAATACCGTCAAAATGGTATTTTTCAATCCAGAACATCGCAGAGGAAATTAAGAATGAGCGCACCTGCGGTTTTGCATAATCAAACACTCTTGTGCCCCAATCCTTATGCTCCATTTTGAGCGGGTCGGCATATTCATATTGATACGTACCGTCAAACTCATATAAGCCGTGTTCATCCTTCGGGAAGTGGGCGGGTACCCAGTCGATAATCACGCCGATGTCGTTTTGGTGACATTTGTCGATAAAATACATTAAGTCCTTCGGTGTTCCGTAGCGTGAGGTAGCGGCGAAGTAGCCGGTGACCTGATAGCCCCACGAGCCGTCAAACGGAAATTCGAGAACAGGCATCATTTCAATGTAATTGTAACCCATGTTCTTTACATAAGGAATCAATTCATCCGCCAACATGCGGTAGGAAAAATAGGAGCCGTCCTTATTTTGCCGCCAGGAGCCGGCATTGATTTCATAGATGTTGATGGGCTGCTCATAAATGTTAATGGTGTTGCGCTTGTGAAGCCAGGCGCTGTCGCTCCATTCATAGCCTTCCAGGTCATAGACTTTAGAGGCATTTGCCGGCGCAGTTTCGGCGTGGAAAGCGAAGGGGTCGGATTTCATGTGCGTTTCGCCGTTTTCGCCGGTAACGGCATATTTGTATGCATCCCAAATATGGGCATTTTCCACACGGCATTCCCATATGCCGCTGTCGCCTAAGCGGTACATGATGTTGATATAACCGTTCCAGCCGTTGAAATCACCGCACACACTCACTGCAGCGGCATGGGGTGCCCAAACGCGGAAAACGGCGACACCGTCTTCAAAATGGCAACCCAAAAAATCAAACGAACGATAATTGGTGCCGGTATTGAATAAATATTCGGGGATTGTATCTCTTTTGTTTTCTGCCATTATATCTCCTTTGCTGAATCATATATTAATTAATTCTGTTTATTTATAATATAATACCATATTAGAGGCGCTATTTGCAATAACTACTTTGTTTATTTTGTTACAAACTTTTCTGCCAGACAGTGTATATTTTGTACAAAAGCACCACAAGTGATAGAATGCAGAATGCAAGAAAAAAAGCATAAAAGTTTATAAATTATTCACAAGAAAGATGAATGATTAAAGTATAATAATGACAGTGTAAGCACGGCGAAAAACCGGCGGGTGAGACCGGAAAAACAGGTTTTCTATCAATATTTTTATTATATTATTTATTTAGTAGACAATATATAATATTTATGTTATAATAACTATATCTGTGCTGTAAAGGAGGAAAAGTCTTGATTTATTTGGACAGTGCGGCGACCACACCGGTGTGTGAAGCGTCTGCCGCCGCGGTTGCAGATGTGCTGCAGCACTGTTTCGGCAATCCTTCCTCCGGACATTTTTTGGGTGTGCAAGCGCGCCGGCGCGTGGAGCAGGATCGTGCCGTGATTGCGGCAAAGCTCGGTTGCGCCAAGGAGGAATTGTTTTTCACCTCCGGCGGCACGGAAGCGAATAATCTTGCTGTATTCGGCACAGTGGAGGCGGCAAAAAAGTACCGCACAAAAAAGCGCATTGTGGTCAGTGCCATTGAGCATGCTTCGGTATATGAGAGCGCCAAAAAGCTCGAAAATGCCGGCTATGAGGTGATATGGCTGCAGCCGGACAGACATGGAAACATTGCACCTGCAGACCTTGCTGCGGCGATAGATGAAAATACAATTTTGGTGAGCATGATGCTTGTCAATAATGAGCTCGGCTCTGTTTTGCCGGCGGCGGCGGTCAAGGGAATTATCGCGGCGAAAAAATCTCCGGCGCTGTTTCATTGTGATTGCGTGCAGGCGTTTTGCAAAATGCCCTTTAGCGTGAAAAGTATCGGAGCCGATTTGGTGAGTGTGAGCGCGCACAAGGTATTTGGTCCTAAGGGCGTGGGCGCACTGTATGTGCGGCGCGGCGTGCGCATTTTGCCGCAGCATATCGGCGGCGAGCAGGAAAAGGGCTTGCGCCCCGGCACGGAAGCATCCGCTTTGATTGCGGGCTTTGCGGCAGCGGTGGATGCCTATGACACGGCAGGTGCGGCAAAACAAATAAAACACATTAACAGCTATGCAAGGCAGGCGCTCGGCAGCATTGCCTGTGTAGAGTTTAACAGCGATGAGCAGGCGAGCGAATCCATATTAAATATTTCGCTCAAAGGTTTTCGCAGTGAAGTGATATTAAATTATTTATCCGAAAAAGAGATTTGTGTTTCGGCAGGCAGCGCTTGTGCGGGCGGCAAAATGAGCCATGTGATGAAAGCGCTCGGTGCACAAAAGGACATTACGAACTCTGCCATCCGCCTGAGCTTTTCGCCTTTTAACACAACCGAAGAAATAGATACCTTGGTACAGGCGTTGCAGGGTGCGGTTGCTACCCTTGCACATTAAGGAAGTTATGAAAGAAATTATTTTAATAAAAAACGGTGAATTGGCGCTCAAAGGCTTAAACCGTTCCTCGTTTGAGGATAAAATGATAAAAAATATCCGCCGCAGATTGGCTCCGCTCGGAAAAGTAAGCTTTTTTAAGTGCCAATCTACCGTGACGGTTTATCCCGAAAATGAGGATTTCGATTTTGAGGAAGCAGTTGCGCGTGTCGGTAAAGTGTTCGGCATTGCGGCGTATTCCAGGGCGGCGGTAGCGCCTAAGGAGTTTGAAGAAATCAAGCGCATTTGCCTCGCATATTTTGCCGAAAGCATTTACGGCTATAAGACCTTTAAAGTTGAAGCCAAGCGCAGCGATAAGCGCTTCCCGCTCAAAAGTCCCGAAATCAGCCGCGAAATCGGTGCGGTGATGTTGGAGAATTATCCCTTTTTAAAGGTGGATGTGCATCATCCGGATTTGACCATTACGGTGGAAATTCGCGATAAAGAAGCTTATATCAGGGGCAATCAGCTCAAGGGTGCCGGCGGCATGCCGGTGGGCACCTCCGGCAAGGGTGCGGTACTGATGAGCGGCGGCATAGACAGTCCGGTGGCGGCATATATGATGGCGCGGCGCGGACTGGAATTGTGTGCCGTGCATTTTGCGGCACCGCCCTATACCAGCGAGCTTGCGGAAAACAAAGTGAAGATGCTCACCGAAAAAGTGGCAGAGTATGCCGGCAGGGTAGAGTTATATATTGTACCGTTTACTAAAATTCAGGAAACCATTCGTGATGCGTGCCCCGAAGAGTATTTTACCGTTATCATGCGCAGGCTGATGATGGAGATTGCCGGTGTTATTGCCCAAAAACACGGTGCGCGTGCACTGATTACCGGCGAGAGTCTCGGGCAGGTGGCAAGCCAAACACTGCGCGCACTTGCGTGCACGGATGAAGCTGCCGCCTATCCCGTATTGCGGCCGCTCATCGGTATGGATAAAAATGATATCGTGGATATCGCGCGAAAAATCGATACTTTTGAAACCTCGATTTTGCCGTACGAGGATTGTTGTACGGTCTTTACACCGCGTCATCCGAATACAAAACCGGAATTAGAGCAGGTAAAGCATGCACAAGCGCAAGTGGATTGGCAGCAAATGATACAAACCGCGCTTGAGGATACTACCGTTGAGGTGATTGGATGAAAATAAACGAAGCGGTTGTCGCGCTGTTGGCGAAAAAAGGCTTAAAAATAGCCACTGCCGAGAGCTGCACGGGCGGGTTGCTCGCCAAGTGCATTACCGATGTTTCCGGTGCAAGTCAGGTATTTGATTACGGGATTGTTTCCTATGCCAACGAGATAAAATGGGGACAGCTCGGTGTCCGGCGCGCCACGGTGGAAACCTATGGTGCCGTGAGCACACAAACGGCTGCCGAAATGGCGCAGTGCGCGGCAAAAAACGGCGGCGCGGATATCGGTCTTTCCACCACGGGCATAGCGGGACCTACCGGCGGCACTGCCGGAAAGCCGAACGGCACGTGTTTTATCGGCGTGTATTATCAGGGCAAAACAAAGGTAACTAAGGTAAGCACCGGCTTATCCGACAGAGATACAAATCGCGCTCTTTTTGCCGAAAGAGCACTTGAACTGGTAAAGGAAGAAATTGATGGCTGAAGCAAAAAAACCAAATGTTTTTGTGAGAATACTCAAATTTCTCTTTCCATGGAAAGGGGACAGCGCAGGAGAAGTGATACGCAAGCTCGTATTCCTTATCTCTGTTATTGTGCTCATTGTTTGCGGCATCTATTTTGCCAACCGCTTTACACAGCGCAAAAACTATGCCGATACCAAAGACCTTTCCTCCCTTGTTTCCGACAGTGATGCCGTGGATGAAAACGGTGTACAGCAAAAATATAAAGATTTGATGTCGATTAATAAGGAATTTATCGGTTGGCTGCGCATTAAGGATACCGGTGTGGATGTACCGGTGGTTCAAACACAGGATAACGAAACATATTTAAGAAAAGATTTTTACGGCAATTATTCGGTTTACGGCAATCCCTTCTTAGATTATCGCAATAATTTAAAAAGTCTTTTTGAAAAGAAAACCGATG
The DNA here is from genome assembly GCA_017512465.1 of Clostridia bacterium. GTDB lineage: Bacteria > Bacillota > Clostridia > Oscillospirales > Acutalibacteraceae > RUG714. The sequence goes on along the minus strand of JAFWGH010000065.1, from coordinate 5,268 downwards.
TTTTAAAAGCCGATAAGAACACCACGATTTACGGGCACAATATGCTCGATAACATGGTTTTTGCAGAGCTGCTCGGGTACCGTGATACAGCATTTTACAAAGAGCATCCGATTATTGAGTTCAACACTGTTTACGGTGAGAGTAAGTGGAAAATTGTATCGGCATTTTTGGTAAACTCTACCGATGATTTGGATAACGGTTATTCCCTGCCTTACAATTTTGTGACTTGCTATGATGCGAATTTTACCGCCTATATTCAAGAGCTGCAAAAGCGCTCGTATGTCAACACAGGCGTGGATATCAAGCAAAGCGATGTGCTCTTAACACTTTCAACATGTGATAAGTCCGAAATTGAGGAAGGGCGCTTTGTGGTTGTCGCAAGGATGCTGCGCCCCGGAGAGAGTGAAGAGATTGACAGCGCGGCTGTCAGCGAAAACACAAACATTAAATTCCCGCAAGGGTATTATGATAAAAAGAATTTGGACAATCCGTATCGTGATGATGCGCAATGGGATCCGTATAAGGATTAATGCGCGAGCAGAAGCGGCAACATGCCGAGCCCCTGAGATACATTTTAGCGAGAAAATAGTTGTTTAGAATAGAGGACGTTGGGTTATGAAATTTATTCCGTTTATTGACAAGACAAAGGCTGTTGATTTTACTGCCGCGACCACTTTGGCGCGCAGACTCAACAATGATTTTAAAGTGAATCCCGCACCGCCGCAGTACACTGTAAAAAGTTTAATTGCGGCGCTTTCCGCGGCGCTCGATGAGGAAAATATCATTGTTATCGCAGTGACAAACAAGTACTATTTAAAACTCAAAAAAGCGCTGGCGATTGTGCTTAAAGGTGAGTTTTATGAAAATGAAAACCTAAAGCAGCGCATCTTAAAACAGGATAAGGATGCGCATGAGCTTTATTATAAATTTATGAACGGCAATGTCATTTTTAACTCGCAAGACGGGTTTTATGCCGGCTATGCCATCACCGCGCAGCCGCACAAAATTATTGTGCTGCCACTGGGCGATGAAAAGTATGTGCCGATGTTGGAGAGTGTGAAAGCCTTTGTGCTCGATACGCAAAGCTGCTACAATGAAGCCGAGGTATTAAAGCAATCCGACATTGAGAGCAAGCGCTGGGTGCGCGTGTTTACGATTTCATCACTTTTAAGTGTCATTGCATCTTTGGGTATCGCGCTGTTTGAGGTGCTGCGATGAAAACATATAAGATTCATATTGTCCGCAGCGGTTTAACACAGGCGAATCTGGAGGGCAGGTATTTGGGCAGAGAGGATGTACCTGTTTGCGAACAGGGTATCGAGCAGCTCAAATACTTGAAGCAGACCTATGATTACGGTCAGGTGCAGGCAGTCTTTACAAGTCCGCTGCAGCGTTGTAAACAGACGGCGTCAATGCTCTTCGGTAATGTGCCGAGCATAGAAATGCCGAATTTCACCGAGTATGATTTCGGGGAGTTTGAAGGCTTTACCGCCGAGGAGCTGAAAGACAACGAGGCGTTTAAATTATGGCTGGGCGACAACGGAGATGCCGCACCGCCTTTCGGCGAAAGCAACAACCATTTTAAAGCGCGCGTGGCAATCGATTTTGAAAAGTTGGTGGATGGGTTAATTAAAACCGGCACCACCGAAAGTGCCGTGGTGGTACACGGCGGCGTTCTCATGCTGATTCTTTCCTTCTTCGGTCTGCCGGAGGCACCGATGCATGATTGGCTGTGTGAGTGCGGTTGCGGGTATACGCTGTTGGTAACCCCCTCGCTGTGGATGCGCACCAAAAAAGTGGAAGTGTATGACACTTTTCCGGAAAGTATACGTGAGCGGCAAAGCGGCACACAAGAAGAACAGGAGTAAGAAATGAAAAAATTGATTATTACCGTAGTCGGTAAAGATACTGTCGGTATCATTGCAAAGGTTTGCACATATTTAAGCGAGAATGATATCAATATTTTAGATATTTCACAAACCATTGTTGATGGCTGGTTTAATATGATGATGGTGGTCGATGCTTCCGCTGCTAAAAAGACCGCAGGCGATGTGTGCGATGAATTGCGCGCCATCGGCGAAGGCATCGGCGTGCAAATCAACTGCCAGAGTTCCGAGATATTTGAGCAGATGCACAGAATTTAGTTGCCGCGCAACTAAATTCTTGTTTAGCGCACTATGTGCGCTAAAAGTTTGAAGTGTGAAGAGTGGAGAGTGAAGTTAAGGGAGGGCTTCGCCCTCACCCAATTGTAAGTGCCGCAAGCGGCACAGTTATAGGCTTTCTAATCGGGTGCGGGTGTCCCGCCATCAACTCCAAACTCCACTCTCCAAAATCCAAACTGGTAAATTCTGATTTATCTGCCTAAGGGCAGATAAATCAAAATTTGAAAGGAACCATATGATTAGCAGAAACGAAGTTATTGAAACCAATAAAATGATAGAGCACGAAAACCTCGATGTGCGCACTATCACCATGGGCATCAGTCTGTTGGATTGCTGCGATAGTGATGTCAATATACTTTGCGGCAAAATTTATGATAAAATTTTGCGCTATGCGGGGAAGCTTGTTAAAACCGGAGAGGAAATCGAGAGAGAATTTGGAGTGCCGATTGTCAACAAGCGTGTTGCCGTGACACCGATAGCCCTTGTCGGCGGTTGTGCGTGCAAAACACCGGCGGATTATGTCAAGATTGCCAAAACACTCGACAAGGCGGCAAAAGAAGTCGGTGTCAATTTTTTGGGCGGCTATTCGGCGATTGTCTCCAAAGGCATGACCGAGGCGGATAAAAATTTGATTTTGTCCATTCCCGAAGCACTTGCCGCCACCGAATATGTTTGTTCATCGGTCAATGTGGGCTCTACAAAAACCGGTATCGATATGGATGCCGTTCGCCTGATGGGCGAGGTGATTAAAAGAACTGCGGCGCTGACTGCGCAGCGTGACAGCATCGGCTGTGCGAAGCTGGTGGTATTATGTAATGCTCCGGATGATAATCCCTTTATGGCGGGCGCTTTTCACGGCGTGAGTGAAGGGGATGCCGTTATCAGCGTAGGTGTCAGCGGTCCCGGTGTGGTGAAAACCGCTATCGAAAAAGTGCGTGGCGCAGATTTTGAAACATTATGCGAAACCATTAAAAAGACTGCGTTTAAAATTACCCGCGTGGGGCAGCTCGTGGCAAGAGAGGCTTCCGCGAGGCTCGGAATTCCTTTCGGCATTATTGATTTGTCGCTTGCGCCGACACCGGCGGTGGGCGATTCCGTTGCCGAAATATTAGAAGAAATCGGCTTAGAGAGTGTCGGTGCACCGGGTACCACGGCGGCGCTTGCGATGCTCAATGACCAAGTAAAAAAAGGCGGCGTGATGGCATCCGGCTACGTGGGCGGACTTTCGGGAGCGTTTATCCCTGTCAGTGAAGACAGGGGCATGATAGATGCTGTGAACGCCGGCGCATTAAGCATAGAAAAACTGGAAGCGATGACTTGTGTTTGCTCGGTGGGACTGGATATGATTGCCGTTGCGGGAGATACGCCCGCTGCAACGATTTCCGGCATTATTGCGGATGAAGCCGCCATCGGCGTGGTCAACCAAAAAACCACTGCAGTGCGCATTATTCCTGTATGCGGCAAGCAGGTGGGCGAGAGCGTGGAGTTTGGCGGGCTGCTCGGCAAAGCGCCGATTATGCCCGTGAACGGATATTCTCCCGCTGCTTTCATTAGCAGAAAAGGCAGAATCCCGGCACCCATTCACAGCTTTAAAAACTAAGAAATCAGGTGGAAATATGAAAAAATATGATGTAATTATTGTCGGCGGCGGTATTGGCGGTTTAATGGCGGCAAAGCGCTTGTTAGAAGGGGAAAACTGCCCCGCTGTGGCTATTTTCGAGCAGGGCTCCGCGTTGGAAAAGAGAAAGTGCCCGATTGTGGAGGGCAAGGTGGAAAAATGCATTCACTGTAAAACCTGCGATATCATGAGCGGTATTGCGGGCGCCGGTGCATTTTCGGATGGTAAGTTTAATATCACGACCGAATACGGCGGCTGGCTGCAGGAATATATCGGTCACAAAAAAGCACTCGATTATCAATATCAGGTTTACGGTATTTTAAAGCCGCTGGATAATACCCACAAAGTCTATGCGCCGAATGACAAATTAAAGGCTGAGGCAATTAAGCACGATTTACATATGCTGCAGGGCGAAGTGGTGCATTTCGGTACCGACGGTAATCTGCGCATCATGACCAAGTTGGTGGATATTATCAAGCAAAAGGCGGATATTCTCACCGATACAAAAGTAGAAAACATTGATATTGCCGATAAGCATATCGTGGCAAACGGTGAAACGTATCACTACAACAAACTGATTCTTGCCGTGGGCAGAGTCGGCTCCTCCTGGCTTGCTCAGTTTTGCCGCGAAAACGGCATTGAATTGTCCAATTCACAAGTGGATATCGGTGTGCGCGTGGAGCTGCCGCGCGTGATTTGGGAAGATATTTCCAAGCAGATTTATGAACCGAAAATCATTTACCGCACCAAAACCTACGGCGACAGAACCAGAATGTTCTGCTTCAACTCCGGCGGTGAGGTGGTCATGGAAAATTCCAACGGGATTTTAACCGTGAACGGGCATGCCAATTCCGATGAAGCACTCAAGACCAAAAACTCGAATTTTGCCATCCTTTCCACCCAAAACTTTACCGAGCCGTTTAACCAGCCGATTGCATATGCCAAGCAAATTGCGGGATTGGCAAACATGGTATCGGGCGGCAGTGTGATTGTACAGCGCTTCGGGGATTTGGTCGAGGGCAGGAGAACGAATGCGCACCGTTTGGCGCAATCTACCACGATTCCCACGCTCAATGCAACGCCGGGTGATTTAAGCTTGTGTATGCCCAAGCGGCAATTGGATAATATTATTGAAACGATCTATGCGCTCGATAAGATTGCGCCCGGCACGGCAAACAGAGATACCTTGTTATACGGTGCCGAGTGCAAATATTATTCCGCAAGACCGAAATTCCTCAATGACCGGTTTGAAATCGCAAAGGATATTTTCTGCATAGGAGACGGCGCTTCCGTAACCCGCTCGCTCTCGCAAGCCGGAGCGCAGGGATTGTATGTGGCGGACCAAATCAAATAAGGATTTGTCGGGCTCTTTCGAGCCCGCAAATCCTTATTTGAGTGTGAAGTGTGAAGAGTGGAGATTGAAGTTGTGGGCGGGACACCCGCACTCGTTCCGCTTCGCTCTATTTCTTTTAGTGCGGCATTTGCCGC
>JAFWGH010000064.1 GCA_017512465.1 Clostridia bacterium | reverse complement strand
GCATCTTTTTCGCCATAATTGCATTAAAATAGTCGCTTAGGCGTCAGCCTTAAGCGACTATTTTGCTTTATTCTGACAAAAAATCTGCCGATTTTAGGGTGCATAGCAGTTTTTGCTAAGTAGTTTTATTCGAATAAGGGAAAAATTTTTTCTTGCATACTTGCCGTATTCAAGGGAAATTTTATCACTTAGGCGGATGAAAATACAACGCAAAAACCAAACTTCGTTACGGGGACTCACCTAAAGCGAACCGATTTTTTACTAAAAACTGAACACTGTAAAAAAATGCCTCACAGAGTGAGGCATTTTTTTACAGATAATGTGCTCTAAGCTCCTCAGCGGAAAGGGGACTGATGTATATCGGCGCGATGTCCAAAACCGTTTTGGCACCGCTGATGCCTTCTTTGTTGAGTCGGTATGCCGCTCTTGCAAATGCTGCAAGCACGGAGCCGGTAAACTCGGGGTTGGAATCAAGCTTGAGTGAATATTCAATCACATGCTTGGTGCCTTCACTGGAAGTGCCGCTGTAAATAACAGAGCCGCCGTGAGGCAGGGTAGAGTGGTTTGCCTTCATTTCTTCTTCATTGATAAAGGTGACAGTGGTATCATAATCCGCAAAATAATTGGGCATGGTAACAATTTTTTTTTCGATTTTTTCTAAATCCGCACCTTCCTCGGCAACAACATAGCATTCTCTTGTATGCTTTTGTCTTGTGCTTAAGTCGGGATTGCTGCCGCTGCGCACTGCTTCAAGTGCGGCGGGAACGGGAACGGTATACTGCCTGCAGTCTTTAACACCTTCAATGCGTCTGACAGCATCGGAGTGACCTTGGCTGACACCTCTGCCCCAGAAAGTATAGGCTTCACCATCCGGTAATACGGAAAGGGAATACACTCTATTAATGGAAAACATTCCGGGATCCCAACCGCAGGAAATAATGCCGACTTTGCCGGCACTTTTTGCCGCTGCATCAACATTCTTAAATTGTTCGGGAATCTTTGCGTGTGTATCAAAGGAATCAATCACATTATACATTGCTGCAAATTTCGGTGTTTGCTCGGGTAAATCAGTTGCGGAGCCGGAGCAAATGATTAATACATCAATATCTTCTTTACCGGATTCAAGTACTTCAATGCTCTTAACCGCTACGCCTTCTGTAGCGAGGGTGATATCTTGCGGTGCGCGCCTTGTGTAAACAGCACACAGCTCTAAGTCGGCATTCTTTTTGATTGCCGCTTCAACCCCTTTTCCGAGATTGCCGTATCCTAAAATACCGATTTTTATAGCCATTTTTATATCCTCCTAAATATTGTACTTTCTATAGCATAGCACACAACGGCGGATATTTCAACAACTAATATTCTTTTTTCATACCCTCGTGCTTTGAAGGTAATATAAGCCAATAGAGTGTCGCCGGCATATTGCGGTACAAGCTGTCATAAGATGTACTAATCAAATCATTTCAAAAAAGAGGTTTAAGATGAAAAAAGTAATCAGTATGCTTTTGGTATTTGCTTTAGTATGTTCATTTTGCGCATGCCGGAAGGATGAACAGTCTATAGCGGAGAGTAACAATGCCGCGCCGAAAATCAATTTCTCCGAGGATTTAAAAGCAGTGTGGCTTTCGTATTATGAAATCGGGGATATGTTTAAAGCGTTGGATGAAACCGGTGCGCGCAAAGCGATGGAGCAAATGTTTTCCGCATTAAGTGAAAGGGGCATCAATACACTTTTCTTTCATGTGAGAGCTTATTGCGATGCGTTTTATAAATCCAAGCTTTTTCCTTGCTCTGCATATTGCAATCCGGCATATGATTTGCTGGAATTGGCAGTGGAATATGCGCATGCATATAAAATATCACTGCATGCCTGGGTAAATCCTTACCGCGTGGCACTCGATAAGCAGTTAGATAAGTTGCCGAAGGATTCTCCCGCCGTGAAGCTTTACAAAAAGGATAAAACCACACTTTTGCTCACAAATGGCGATATCTTTTTAAACCCGGCAAGCACACAGGTACAAAAGCTGATATTAAACGGTATACGCGAGATTATTACCAATTATGATGTAGATGGTATTCATTATGATGATTATTTTTATCCATCTGCAGATGAGGGTATCGACAAGTCTGTTTATGCCGCTTACCGCAACCGCGGCGGGCGATTAACGTTGCAAGATTACCGCCGCGAAAATGTGAGCGCACTGATTGCCGCAACATATGCCGCAGTTAAAGGGTATAATCCAAATATTCTCTTCGGTGTCAGCCCCCAGTGTTTTATTGATAAAAATAAAGAGGAGCTCTTTGCGGATGTGCGCACTTGGTTAGAAAACGGCAGCGTGGATTATTTAATGCCGCAGATTTATTTCGGCTTTGAGAATGAGAGCGCACCGTTTGAGGAGTGTGTGGATACATGGCGCTCCTTTATGGCGCAACAGCAGGCGGATTTGTATGTGGGGCTTGCGCTTTATAAAAGCGGCAAGGAGGATAACTACGCTTCCGAAAATACAGAGGATAAAGACTCCGCATATAATGAATGGAAAAATCATGATGACATTATAGCCCGCCAGATAGCATACTTGAAACAGTGCGGTATACAGGGCTTTAGCTTGTATTCCTATGCGCCTTTGATGGAGTCGGGAGAGAATGAAATCTTGCAGCACGAGGTAGAGCATCTTCTCAAAGCAATGGAATGAATTTATTATTTATCAAAAGAGCGCGTTGGGGGAGGAAATCCCGCCTTCGAAGCATAAAGAAAATGTTTAATTATAAAAAAGAGCTGTCATAACTGTGCATAGCAGTAATGACAGCTCCTTAATAATGGAATAAAAAATTAACGCTTGTCCGTTAACCCGAGAATATAATCGGTACTGGTTTTGTGATATTGTGCCAGTGCAATCAAAATTGCAGTTGGAATATCACGCTGTCCCAATTCATAGTTTGAATAAACCTGTTGGGAACAGTTTAGAATCTTTGCCATTTGTGTTTGCGAAAGGTCAGCATCTTCGCGTAAATCTCGAATGCGTCTATACAGCATTTTATCACCTCAATACTATTGTGGCTTATATAAAATATTATATTCTACTGCAAAAGTATGTGTTGACATTTACCGCAAATTGCAGTAAAATGAGGTTGTGAAAATGTAGTTTTTTATTTTTTTATTTAGTTTTACCCGTATTTTCTGTATTTATCGTATTCCGTTGATTTTTGTTGGATAGAAAAATATAATTTCATTGTAAAATGAACTTTTTATATATATGAGAGTTGCTAGAAAAATCAGGTTTAATTTTAGTGTAAAGGAGTGAAAAGAGATGAAAAAAACAATCGCTTTATTATTAAGTATTGTTATGGTCTTTGGCATTTTCGGGAATTGTTTTACTTCTGTCGGTCAAACAGATGGAATTGTTCCCGCTTCTCAAATGCATGAAAATGACCATATTGAGTTTGGTATGTGGCCTTATGGTGTTATGAACAGCACCAGTGCCTTTTCCGGCATTGATGTTACGCTCAACCCCATAAAATATCTTCAAAACAGTTTTACCAAAGGCACGCTGCAATATGGTGACTTTGAATATTTGAACGATATGTACAGAAAGGTTGTCTATACGTCGAAAAATTCAAGCACTAACAGGACATTTTATTTTAAATGGGTCCCGATTCAGTGGAAAGTTTGTTCGGTCAGTGATGAGGGCGTATATGCAATTGCAAAAAATGTGGTAGATGCTGTGCCGTTTACCGCACAAAGCGGCGAAGAAAGCTACGAACAATCGCAGATTTTTTCATGGCTTAAAAATGATTTTCTTGCGCAAGCTTTTTCGGATTATGAATTATCCATACTCAATCCGATAAATCGTTTTGGTGTAAATGAAAAGGCAACACTTCCAACTGTTGAGGATTTTGAAAATGGCGGAATGGTGCTTGAAAACGGTTTGAGTGAAAGTATTTCAAACGGTTATAGTGCCTTGACGGGAGGATTAAGTATTTCCGGAAAGTTTTCGAATTTCCCTTCAAATTGTACTTTAATCAATAGCGAATCCTTACAACCTGCATATGTGAATAGTGAGGGTGATTTCTATGAAGAAACAGATTTAAGTATGATGCAAAAGAGTAATGGCATTAGACCGATTGTGTTGCTTAATGCGAATGCACGTGTGTATTTAGATGTTAACAGATACTTTTTAGCTGAGCATGAGCATCAGTACACCGCGAAAATCATGAATGAGCAAACATTGTGCCAAAAAGGTGATTGTTCGCATAATGATGTTTATTACTACAGCTGTGAATTTTGCGACAGTGTAAGTGCCGATAAAACCTTTGAGGATGAAAACAGTTATCGACACATCAATATGAGTGAAATTGTCAGTGATGAAACCTTTTGCGGCTATGAAAATGAAGTGCTGAAAATCGGCAGATATTATTATACTTGTGCCGATTGCGGACAAATTATTAAGCAGCCGACAAAAAATACGAATGCAACATATTTTACCGCTATTGTGCCGCACGAGCATAGAATGGAGTTATATAAAACCACTGAGCCGACCTGCACTAAAGATGGTGTAAAGATATATCGCTGTTATTATTGTTTAGAGTATAAAATAAGTGAAGTCTATGCACCGAAACTCAATCATGACCCGAAAAAAGTGCCCGATAGTAAAGCGTTATGCTCATATGATGAGGGAAGTCAAGTGTATCGCTACTATTATACTTGTGCGCGTTGCGGTGCTGTTTTGAATGATGATGAACTCGGTGAAGAAGCGCCCACTTTTGAGTTTGAGGGAGCTCATGAACATGCCTTCCGTTTTGTGGGTGAATATGAGCCGACTTGCACCGAAAAAGGATATAAACTCTATGAATGTGAGATTTGCGGAGAAGCAAAGTATGAATACACGGCAGATGCCTTAAAACATGATTATGTTTTCCGTAATCGATCTTCAAGAGATTATGCTAAATATTGCACAACGAAGGATTATTATACATGTACGCGTTGCGGTGATGTAAACAGTATTACCGCACCGCATGAATATACCAAGCAAGATGGGAGCTTATATGAAGCAACCAATTGCACACATGCGAATATTTACTACTTACAGTGTAAATACTGTGGCGATAAGAATAGGGAGTATACTTATGAGCAGGGAGAAAAGAAAGAACATGAGTTAATTAAAGATATTTCGGATGCCGCACTCAAAACAGCGGCGACCGATACGGAAAATGCTATTTATTATTATACATGTAAAACTTGCGGTAAAGTGATTAAAGATGGATATACTTTTGAGTATATTCCGGGAGATGGAGAGCATTATCACCATTTTGAATTGACTCAAAGCGTTGAGCCGAAATGCGGCGGTGCGCGCACAATTCACGGTAAAAAGGTCTATACTTGTGCATGCGGTGAGACATATAAAATACTAATTGAGCCCATAGCACATACTAAACCCGCAACTGTTTATCATTTCCCGCAAACCTGTTTGAGCGGTGAGGTGGAGCAGTATGAATGCGCCGTGTGCGGAGAAACCGTTATTGAAAGAAAAACACAGCCGCTCACTCATGATTTCACTGTAATAGGAGAAATTAAAAAAGCGGCCACTTGCTACAGTGAAGAGCAGTATGAATTGCTCTGCTCACATTGCGGCATTGTCTCTCCCACACAGGTGTATACACAACCGAATTCCAAGCTACCGCACCGGTGTGAATTGGTTCAAACCATTCAACCGAGTTGTGAAGAGGAAGGCAAATATATTTATAAGTGTAAAAACTGCTCTGCAAGCTATACCGAATACTTCGGTCAGCCTACCGGGCATGCATATGAATTAAGCGAAACCTTGGAGCCTACCTGTACACAGAGCGGCATAAACATTTATCATTGTAAATATTGTGATCATGAAAAAAGTGAGGAATTTGGCGAAGCCTTAGGGCATACCGGCACTTATGTGCGTTCCGAGCTGGAAACGCAAAGAACAGGTTTATACAGATGCGATTATTATCTGTGTTCGCGCTGCGGTGAAACCTATACAGAGTTAGTGATGCATAAACATGTGTATGACTTGCGTTCAGATGTTGTTGCAAAAAAAGAATCCTGCCATAATAATACCATTATGTATTATGTTTGCAGTGATTGCTTTGCACATGGCATGAAAGTTTCCAATACAGCTTATACATATGAAATTGAGGGCACAAAAAAAGATCATGTGCCGATGAGAGAGGCGAATGAAGCGGCTTTGCGTACACCAAAAACCGGCAATAGTCCCGCAACATACTATTATACTTGCGGGCGTTGCGGAGATGTGTTAAAAGAGGGCGCGTATGCCAATACCTACTTCTCTACGGGCGATGTCCATCATGAGCATACATATTTTTGTGAAGAGTTGCAACGTGTTGATTGCATGAATGATGGTATCTTGCGCTATACCTGTACAATTTGCGGTTACAGCTATGATGGTGTCTATCAAGTCGCCGGAGGCAGCCATAATTATTATAGAAAAATCAATTTTAAAGGTGATTGTACAACAAGAGCCTATGATATTTATTATTGCAGAAACTGTAATGATGTAAAACTTGAGTATACAAGTGATACGGCACCGGGTCACGATTACTCCGTGAAATCCGATAAAGTTTACAAAGCCGCTACCTGTACGGATGATGCCTTGTATTATTTAGCTTGCTCTCGGTGTGGAGAGGTGTCGGATGACCATATCTATGCAAAGGAGAATACCGCTTTTGGATTAGAGCATGTAAAAGCCAAGGTTATCTCTCTTGATACTTTGCGCTCAAAAGAGAATGCCGGTGAGCAGGCAACATATTACTATACCTGTTCACATTGCGGTGATATTTTGAAAGGTGAAGAATACGGATTCTTCTCGCCGGATTTGAATGATAAACCAATCGGAGATTATCCGCTATGCACTTCTTTCACCATGGGAAGATGGCCGCAAACAAAGATAACGGATACACAGTTAATTGAAGAACTTAATTCATTTACGCCTCAAATGTACCAATATGGTTACGGCTACGGAAATGAAGAGGTTTTAAAACGCATTGATGAAAGAACCGATTACTCCTATCAAAGGTTTGCCGAATATTTGGATATGAGTTACGGCGATATTGTCTTTGGCGGTGAAAAATACAGAAAAGTTGTTGTCAATCATGCGCGTGTTGAAGATTGCTGGGAAGAGCCGGATGCATTAAGAGATGAACAGCTCTGCGGTACCTATTATTTCCGTTGGGATCCGATTGAGTGGATTGTATATAATAGTCAAGATGGAATGACATATGCAGTCAGTGATGTGATTCTGGATTATGCTTATACCATGCGTGAAAACGAAAATGATGCCGATTGGTTGCATGAATGCCTCTTTGCCAATGCGTTCACACAAAGTGAAAAGAATATATTAGGTGCTAATAAATGTTTCTACTTGACTAAGGACGATGTTCGTTCCTGCAAAAACACCTTGATGCGTGCGCAAACGGGGATTCTTGCGCCTGTAAGTGCATATGCACAGCTAAATGCTTCTAATCTTAGCTTGGCGAATACTGACAGCAGCGATATCGCTATGGGTAAGTGGGTATGTGTTGATGCACAAACAAACGAGCGCTATAGTGTGAGCCAAGAGATGAAGTATCGTAAGGTTAGCAGTTTATCCCAGTTAGAGGAAATCGGTATCAGACCGGCTATAGCATTAAATGATGCCTATGTTCCCACGGGCGCACAGCCTGCCGATACCTGCTGTACCCATGAACATCTATATATCCGCAAAATGATTACGGAAGATACCATTGTAAAGGCAAGCGGTGGAGAGATTTATGATGATTATTTGTATTCGTGCATTTGCTGCAATGCGTATTCACAACAGCACAGCGAGACAATTTGTTCAGATGCTCTGTTCTCTTACTGTGATGTAAATCGAGACGGCATTGTAGATATAGCCGATGTCTCTCTTATTATTACTTATATCGGTTATAATGCCGATGGAATAGAGCGATATGATTTGAATGCAAATGGTGTAATAGATACACAAGATATCTCATTAATGCTTCTTTCCGGAGAATACGGTTAATAAAACGCGCAATAGTAATACTTAAATGCTTCTTAAAATTATATGGGTACTATTCTAAATACAATAGTATTACGATACAAATAAAATAGTATGTCTATATCCGCTTGTTGATAATATGAAACGGGGATGTATTGATACATCCCCGTTATCATGCTGCCTTTTTTTTGCTATGCAAAAAAATAAACCTACCGCAATAGCGATAGGTGATATTTTTGTCTTAAGCTCTTTCTACCTTGCCTGAACGAAGGCAGCGAGTGCAAACGTAAACTCTTTTGGGTGAGCCGTTAACGATAGCTTTTACACGCTTAATATTCGGTTTCCAAGTTCTATTGGAACGTCTGTGTGAGTGGGAAACCTTTATGCCGAAAGACACACTCTTACCGCAATATTCACATTTTGCCATGTGCCTGCACCTCCTTAAGTTATTTTATGACTGAACTATATTATCACAAACCAAAATAAAAAGCAAGAACTTTTTTAAATATTTTAGCGAGAATACGCAAAAACGCATTTTTTTGTCTAAAATCGAACTTTTGTTCGATTTTTGCTTGACTTTGGCGTAACACTAAGCTATAATGAATGTATCAAATCTTAAGGAGTTCACTATGGCTACAGATAAAGAAAAAGCAATACAAACTGCAATTGACCAAATAGAAAAGAAGTTTGGTAAAGGCTCTATTATTAAGTTGGGCAATACTGCCGCGCTCGATGTTGAGGCAGTTTCTACCGGCTCTTTAGGCTTAGATATGGCGACCGGTATCGGCGGTCTGCCCAGAGGCAGAATCATTGAGATTTACGGTCCCGAATCTTCCGGTAAAACCACGCTTGCGCTGCATGCTGTGGCAGAGGTGCAAAAGCAGGGCGGTACAGCCGCATTTGTGGATGCGGAGCATGCGCTTGACCCGCTGTATGCCAAGAATTTAGGGGTAGATGTAGATTCTTTGCTTGTTTCTCAGCCGGATGACGGTGAGCAGGGTCTCGCTATTGCCGAGTCACTTGCGCGCTCGGGTGCTGTGGAAATCATTATTATTGACTCCGTTGCGGCACTTGTTCCGAGAAGTGAAATTGAAGGCGAAATGGGCGACAGTCATGTCGGTCAGCATGCGCGCTTAATGTCACAGGCACTCAGAAAGCTGGCGGGTATTATTGCCAAAACAAATTGTATTATTATTTTTATCAACCAGCTGCGTGAAAAAATCGGTGTGATGTACGGCAATCCCGAAACCACTACCGGCGGCAGAGCATTAAAATTTTATGCATCCATGCGCATTGATGTGCGCCGTATCGAGCAAATTAAGGTTGCCGGTGCCGGCGGTCAAAGCTTTGTCGGCTCGCGCACAAGAGCAAAGATAGTGAAAAATAAGGTGGCACCTCCCTTTAAAGAGGCAGAGTTTGATATTATTTACGGCGAGGGTATTTCCAAGGTCGGTGAGATTTTGGATACCGGTGTGAAATATGATATTTGCAAAAAAGGCGGCGCCTGGTTCTATTATGGTGATATTCGCCTCGGTCAAGGTAGAGAGAATGCGAAAAAATTCTTGAAGGAAAATCCGGAAATGATGGCGGAAATTGAAGGAAAAATCAAGGATAAGCTTGTTGCCGAAGAATCCGAAGCGCAAGAAAAACAGGCAGCTGCAGCACCGAAGGCCGAGAAGGAAGCGCCCGCACCCGCACCTGCTCCCGCAGGGAGAAAATCCGGTATAGAGATAGATATTATTGTGGATGATGAGGATGAATAATGCTTTTAACCTACACATCCGGTAAAAAGAATAAAATCCATATCAGCATCGATGGTGAATACCGCTTCACCGTCGATGCTGATTTCTGGTTTTCCTTAGGTATTTATCAGTCTACACAGGTGAGCGAGGAAGAATTAGAGGCATTGGAAGCGGAAATCTTTACACGCCGTGCTTTTAATAAGGCAATGGATTATCTGGCACGCCGCGCCCACTCTAAGAAAGAGCTCATAGAAAAAATCAGCAAGACAAGTGAAAAAAAGTATGCTATAATAGCTGTCGATGAGCTGGAGCAAAGAGGGTATGTGGATGATGCCGCTTTTGCCGAGCAGTATTATGATTATTTGCAGCGTGTCAAGCATTTTGGCGCGCGCCGCATTGCCACCGAGCTCTCCCGCAAGGGAATAGACCGCTCTATTATTGCGCATTTAGAGGAAATAAATGAAGCGGACCCCTGCGCGGAAATCACCGCCCTTTTGCAAGGGAAGTATGCCGGCAAATTCGGCGATGAAAAAGGCAAACAGCGCACCATTAACGCACTGCTGCGCTTAGGCTACAACTATAGTGATATTAGAAGCGCTATGGCGCTTTATGATGAATCATATTAATTCCGAATTTTCTCCAAAGGAGTACGAACATGAATAAAGTCGGTTTAATTTCATTAGGCTGTCCGAAAAACCAGGTGGATGCCGAAATGATGCTTGCAAAGCTCAGTGATGCAGGCTATGAGATTACAAACACCGCCGAGGGGGCAGACATTGTGATTGTCAACACCTGCGGCTTTATTGAAGATGCAAAAAAAGAAGCGATTGATACCATTTTTGAAATGGTACGCTTAAAAAATGCAGGCAGTTTAAAGCATATCATCATCAGCGGTTGTTTAAGCGAGCGCTATCGTGATGAGGTTGTCAAGGAAATTCCTGAGGCGGATGCCGTAATCGGAATCGGTGCCAATGCGGATATAGTCAAAATATGTGATGAGGTGGTTGCCGGCGGGAAGCAAAGCGCTTTCCCCGAAAAGTGCCTGATGCCGCTCGAAGGTGACCGCGTATTAACCACTCCCTCACATTGGGCATATCTTAAAATAGCGGATGGTTGCTCCAACCGCTGTTCTTACTGTGCGATTCCGCTGATTCGGGGAGAGTACCGTTCCAGAAGCATGGAAAGCATCATCGCCGAGGCGCGCTCACTGTGTGCAAGCGGTGTTAAAGAAATTGTGCTCATTGCGCAGGATACCACACGCTATGGTGAGGATAACTACGGCAAACCCATGCTGCCGGCATTATTAGAGAAGCTTTGTGAGATTGATTTTGAGCGCATTCGTATATACTATTGCTATCCCGACCGCATCAGTGATGAGCTGATTGCACTCATGCGCGAGAATGAAAAAATCGTGAATTACATCGATTTACCCTTACAGCATGTATCGGGAAAAGTGCTTAGAGCGATGAATCGAAAAGGCGATAAGCAAAGCTTAAGTGCGCTTTTGCACAAAATTAAAAAAGAAATACCCGATTGTGTTATTAGAACCACTTTTATTTGCGGTTTTCCCGGTGAAACACAGGAGGATTTTGCCGAACTGTGTGATTTTGTCAAGGAAATCGGTTTTGATAGAATGGGCGCTTTTGCGTATTCTCCCGAGGAAGACACCCCTGCCGCAGCTATGGATAATCAAATTGATGAAAGAATTAAGGCGCGCAGGGTTGAAGTTTTAATGAATACACAGTATAATATAATGATAGAAAAAAATAAATCCTATATCGGTCGTGTGTTTGCGGTAATGGTTGACAGCTACGATTATGATACATGCTTGTATTTTGGCAGGTCGTATATGGATGCGCCCGAAATTGATACCGGCGTGTATTTTGCCGGTGAGCGAGAGCTTCATCCCGGTGACATGGTGCAGGTGGAAATCCTTGATTTTGATGATTATGATTTAATTGGAAAAGAAAAAAGAGAATAAATCATCGTTCATGTTTTTAATATATAATTTTTTCGTGGTGCAATGAAATAGAGCAAACGACAAATAGGGCTCCCGAAAAGTATGGGATCCAT
>JAFWGH010000063.1 GCA_017512465.1 Clostridia bacterium | reverse complement strand
CCCTCAAAGGGCTTTTGCATCTTTGATAGGGAGTTTGAGTTAGCCGAGTTGTATCTGTTATGTGATGCTGTTCAGGCGGCACATTCAGTCACAAAAAGCAAATCAAAAGCGCTGATTACAAAATTCCAATCTTTTGCGAGTGTTTACCAAAGCCGCAATATCGGCTCAAGTGTGTATATCGATAATCGCAATAAAACCGATAATGTTCAAATATATTATAATATCCATTATATTCAACAGGCAATTACCCAAAATAAAAAAATAGCGATTAAGTATATTCGGCACAATATTGACCGCAACAGCGAGCGAAACTATACGGTTAGCCCCTATGCTATGATATGGTCAAATGACCGCTATTATTTGATTTGTAATAATGATACGAAGCAAAATTTGATGCATGTCAGAATAGACCGCATTCAAAATGTTCAAATTTTAGAACAAAGTCGTCGATCCTTTGAGCAGTTTAGCGAGTATCGCGGTAAATTTGATGCCGCGGATTATGCCGAAAAGATGTTTAACGGCTTTTCAGGGAATATGGAAGATATTGTGCTTATTTGTGATAATACGCTCTATCAAGAACTGCTTGACCGCTTCGGTACTTCCAGCATTCGCAAGTATGATGATAATTATCTCACGGTTCGATTTAAAGGTGCTGTCAGCACCGGGCTTGTTAATTGGTTGTTGCCTTACGGGGATAAAATTTACATTCAATCTCCGCAGAGTTTGAAAAGCATGTTTAACAATAAACTCAATGATGTCAGTGGTTTTCAAGCCAAAAGAGATTATTTTTTAAAAAGTGAATAATTTCTATTTTTTTCTTGACATTAGCGCTCAAGTATTGTATTATATTTGAGCGCTAAATAACATATGATCCATTAGCTCAGCCGGCAGAGCACATGACTTTTAATCATGGTGTCCGGGGTTCGATTCCCCGATGGATCACCAATAAACACAGGTACTCAATAGAGTACCTGTGTTTATTTATTATACGGGGGAATCGAACCCGTGAGGGTCTGAGCGTAAAGAAAACACTTCAGCGAAGTGTTTTTAGCGAAGAGCGATGAGGCGGGTACCGAACGCGGAGCGTTGGGTCGCCGAGTCAGGCGCTGTGCAACAGCGCGCGATTCCCCGATGGATAATGGGAAATGGCGGTAATATTATAGCTATCGAACCCGTGAGGGTCTGAGCGTATAGAAAACATCACAGCGTGATGTTTTTAGCGAAGAGCGGTGAGCCGGGTGAGCCGGACAGCAGTTAAACCCAAACAGCCTCTCGCTTGCTATTTTTGGCTAATTGTGTTGCATTTTCGTTGATTGGCCGCAGCCAAACTGCCTCAATTGCGTCACAATTATCACAAAAATTTTCTAACCGAGAGGTGCTTTGCATTTTACATCAGTCTATTTTTTACCAAGACAAGGCAAAATGGCGAAGGAATACTGTTGTATTGCAAGCCATTTTAACGCCGTATTTGTGAAAAAGAGGCGATGTAAAACTATTTGTGTTTAACTGCTGTTCGGCTATGTAAACATTGGGTCGGCGAGCCAGGCGCTGTGAAGCAGCGCGCGATTCCCCGATGGATCAAATGGGCAGCGAATCGAACCCTTTATGCAAATCGTTTTATATTTATTATATAATATTGCAATTATTTATTTTTTTTGTTATAATTAAAATAACTATACTGGGGAGATATAAGATGTTTTGTGTCATTGAAGGGTTAGACGGCTGCGGCAAGTCTACACAAATTGCATTATTGGAAGAGGCATTGAAGGCAGAAGAAAAAGATTTTATGCACATTAAATTGCCGGATTATGAGAGTCCTTCGAGCGCACTTGTCAACATGTATCTTGCCGGTCAATTCGGGCAAGATGCGGCGGATGTTAATGTTTATGCCGCCTCCGCATTCTATGCGGTTGACCGCTTTGCAAATTTCGCACTTAAGTGGAAAGAGGCTTATTTGAGCGGTACAGATATTTTGGCAGACAGATATACCACCTCTAATGTGATTTATCAACTCGCAAAACTTCCCGAAAGTGAATGGGATGCCTATTTGAATTGGTTAAGTGATTTTGAGTATCAAAAAATGGGAATTCCCGCACCGGATAAAGTGATTTTTCTGGACATGCCTGTTGAGATTTCGCAAAAACTCATGAGCGAACGCTATGCGGGTGATGAATCCAAAAAAGATGTTCATGAAAAGAATGTGGTTTTTTTAAAAACATGCCGTAAAGCGGCATTGTATACTGCAAAAAAATGGCAATGGAGCGTGATTGAATGTGCCGAGGAAAATGCACCGAAATCAAGAGAAGCTATTCATGCCGATGTTTTAAATGAATATAAGAAAAAGTAGGAGTTAGTATGATTTATGTGTTTTTGGCAGACGGCTTTGAGATTATTGAAGCTTTAGCGCCGGTCGATATGCTCGGCAGAGCAAAACTGAATGTTAAAACTGTCGGTGTTACCGGCAAAACCGTGAAAAGCTCCGGCGGGATTGAAGTAGTCGCGGATTTAGAGCTTTCGCAATTATCTACCGATGATTTGCAAATGATTATTTTGCCCGGCGGTATGCCCGGCACGATTAATCTTGAAGCGAGTGAAACTGTTCAATCATATATCGATTATTGCGCGGAAAATAATATCTATATTGCATCGATTTGTGCAGCGCCTTCTATTTTAGCACACAAAGGGCTGCTCAATAATAAAACAGCAACTTGTTTTCCATCCTTTGCGGATGATTTGAAAAATGCTTGCTATGTTGCCGGAGGTGTACGGCAGGATGGTAAATACATCACCGCTGCAGGTGCCGGTGTGTGTATCGAGTTTGGATTAAAATGTGTTGAAGTATTAACCGACACACAAGAAGCACAGTCTATTAAAGCTGCGATTCAGTCTTAAAGTTTAACGCGCGGAGGAAAGAAATGTCCAATTATCATGATTATGACGATTTGTTTGCATCCTATGAGCGAAGAAGTGTTGCAAATAAAACCGATGATGTTGAAAAAATAGCGAAAAAACCGAAGTCATCCGGATACACATCGTCATCTTCTTACAGCAAAGCAAAAGATACTGCGGCACACGGTCTTGATACTGTCAAGAATAAAGCCGGCGGTTTTGCTAAGTCTGTAAAAGATAAAGTCCCGAAGAATAAAACACCCGAAAAGTCGCAAAAGAAGTATTATGGCGGTGAGACCTACGAGCCGGAAAGTAAACGTACTGTAAAAAAATCCGCACAGGACAGCTCCGCGACTGTGAAGTTTAATTATAATACGCGAAAAAGCGCCGAAATGACCTCTGATAGACCGGCAGCGCCCACCACAAAAGATGAATACAGACAAAAGTATAATCGCTCAGCCGAAAAAAAGGCTGTGAAAAAAGGCAAAGAACAAAGCGGCGAAAAATCTGAAAAGGATAAAAAGCCGAAATCCGGTTCATTTAAAAAAACACTGATATTTCTTATTTGTGTAATTGCTGCTACCACTCTTTGTACAGTTATGGCAATTTCATGTGTGAATGATATTCTCGCTATTAATCGACACAGTGAAAAAGCGGTTACGATTACCATCGACAAACAAGTAGATACCAAAGAAGTTATTAAAATGCTCAAATCCAATGATCTGATTAATAATGAGCTGCTTTGTAATCTATTTGCAAAGTTTAGAGGGTATTCGGATAACTATGAAACAGGCGTATTTTATTTAAAAAAAGATATGGGCTTGGAAGGTATGATTATGGCGCTTAAAGCCACCAATCAAAGTGAAGAAACCATAACCATCACATTCCCGGAAGGCTTCAGTATCATCGATATTGCCAAAAAGCTTGAAGCAAACGAAGTGTGTACGGCAAAGAACTTTATTGATACGCTTGAAAATTATAATTTTGATTATGATTTTCTTCCGAAGAGTTTGAAGGCGGATAAGAGAAAATATCAAGCGATGGAGGGTTATTTATTCCCCTCAACCTATGATTTCTATATCGGTGAAAGTCCCTCAAATGTCATCAAAAAAATGCTTGATGCATTTAAAGAGAATGTTTACGGCAAGTCCTTTATTTCAAAATCCGAAACATTAGGCATGAGTACTGATGAAATCATCACATTTGCCTCTATTATTCAAAGAGAAGCGGCAAACAGCGATCAAATGGAAGATATTGCTTCTGTTCTTTATAACCGTATTTGTGATAGCAATACCTTCCCGAGACTGGAGTGTGACTCCACGATTGATTTCTTGAATAAAGATGTCAAAGAGTATTTAAAGCTTTATCCGGATAAAGGCACAATAGATTACTTTGCGCTGTATTATAACACTTACAATAATTCATTTGCCGGTTTGCCGGCGGGTGCAATCTGTAATCCGGGTGCCGATGCAATTAAAGCTGTGATAAATGTTACAAATTCTCAATACTATTACTTCTTCCATGATACGGATGGTGATATGCATTTGGCAACCACACTTTCCGAATTTGAATATTTAAAGAATCAATATGGCGTTAACAGCGAAACAGAAAATTGAATTACTCTCTCCGTGCGGGGACTTTGAGCGCTTGGAATTAGCGTTGCAATATGGAGCAGATGCCGTCTATTTAGGCGGCAATGCTTTTACTATGCGTGCCGCACCGAAAAATTTCAGTGATGAAGAGCTTGCTGCAGGCGTAGCGTTGGCGCATAAAGCGGGGAAAAGGGTCTATTTAACTTGCAATGTGTATGCACACTCCGCATCTTTAGATTTACTTCCGAATTTTATTGCGCGCGCAAGAGATATCGGTGTAGATGCGCTCATTATTGCTGATTTAGGTGTGATGAAAATTGCGCAAAAAGTAGCTCCCGACATGGATATTCATATTTCCACGCAGGCCGGCGTGACGAATTATGAGGCAGCTCGTTTTTATTATGATTTAGGCGCAAAGCGCATTGTCCCCGCAAGGGAATTATCACTGGATGAAATTGCCGAGTTGCGTGCTAAGACCGATAAAGACCTGGAAATAGAGTGCTTTGTACATGGCGCTATGTGTATGTCGGTTTCCGGTAGATGCTTATTATCGAGTTTTATGGTCGGCAGAGATGCTAATCTCGGATTATGTGCGCAACCTTGCCGCTGGCAGTTTCATATGACTGATGTCACCAGAGACGGAATTGCTTATCCGGTTATTGAAGACCAATACGGTACTTATTTTATGAATTCGCGCGATATGTGCATGATTGAGCACATTCCGCAGCTGATTTCCGCCGGGATTGACAGCTTTAAGATTGAGGGAAGAGCAAAATCGGCATATTATACTGCAGTGGTGACGAATGCTTATCGACAGGCGATTGACGGATTTTACCAAAATCCTTGTGCTGCGTATGTTCCGAAGCCGTAGATTTTAAGCGAAATGAATAAGGTAAGCCACAGAGAGTATTCTACCGGCTTTTATTTTGAACATCCCGATAAAGATGGAAATACCGATTATAACGGCGGTTATATTAATGAGTGGGATGTTGTCGCTTTTGTCAGTGAAGCAAATGGGGAAGTGCTAACCCTTTCACAGCGCAATAAGTTTTTACCGGGTGATACGCTTGAAGTACTCGAACCGTATCAAGAACCGGTTACATTTATTCCGGATGTTTTATATGATGAAGACATGCATGAGATTGATAGTGCTAAGCATGCGATGATGACAGTGAAGATTAAAACCGATAAAATCTTTGCTCCCCATTCTATTCTGAGAAAAAAATCTATTTAGTTTTAGGACAGTTCAATAATTATTGAGCTGTCTTTTTTTATGTTTTATTAATAATACTTTTTTGTTTGTCTATACTATCTTAGGTGATAGTATGACAAAAAGATACCGTGTTTTAGCTGTTGTATTAATTCTTTCCTTGCTGCTTTTGGATGTGCGTATTTTTTATATTGGGTTTACAAAAGTGCAAAATACCGCTACTTCACAGCACACGGCAACGGAGAGCTACGGAACAGACAGAGGCTTAATATTTGACAGAAATATGAAAAAATTAGTGGAATATGCTTCTCGGAAAGTAACCAGTATTTCCAATCACAGCTTTTCTCTTGCTGTTCCTATGCGCTATGATGATGCTCCGCTTTGCGCGCATCTTATCGGCTATACGGATGCTCAAAACAACGGTGTATGCGGCATTGAAAAAGATTATAATGATTTTCTGAAAGCCATCCCTAATCATATCAATTTAAGTACCTTTAAAGATGCAAGAGGTAATTTGCTGATAGGAAAAGGAACTCGGATTGATCGCTCAAAACAATGTACCGACAGCGGTATCATGCTTACCATTGATCGAGATATTCAACTCATTGCGGAAGAAGCAGGTCAAACACTGCATCAAGGCGCAGTAATCGTCATGAATGCCGCTACAGGAGAGCTGCTTGCGAGTGTTTCTTATCCGACTTTTAACCCGAATGCGCTTGAAGAATATATAGCAGATACAGCTAATCAACCAATGTTAAATCGAGCATTCACTCGTTTTAATGTCGGTTCCGTATTTAAAGTGGTTGTTTGTCTTGCGGCATTAGAAGCAGGTGTGTCGGAAAAAACATGCTTTTCTTGTGCGGGAAAGATACACTGCGGGGGAGTTACTTTTTCCTGTCATAAAAAAGAAGGTCACGGTAAAATTAATATGACTCAGGCAGTTGCTTTTTCTTGTAATACCTATTTTATTCAACTGGCACAAAAAATCGGTTATTATAAAATTTATGAAATATGTAAGCGATTAGGAATAGAAAAATCTATCCCTCTATCTGCATCATTATCGGCACAAGCAGGCACACTGCCCGACTCTGCAGATATGAGCGCTGCGGCTGCACTCGCAAATCTCAGTTTTGGTCAAGGCGCATTATTAAGCAGTCCTTTGTGGTTATGTAAGCTTTACAGTGCAATTCTTAACGGCGGCTACAGCGTGGAACCTCAGCTTTTACTCGGAAAAATGATGAGCGGAGATATAAAAAACCTTTTTTCGGTGCAAGAAAAAAGAGTGTTTTCAAAGCAACATGCCGATGCGCTGTATCGTATGTTATGCTGTGCGGTTAGTAGCGGAACAGGGATAGCAGCAAGCACGGATAAATGCGCAGTCGCCGGAAAAACGGCTACGGCGCAAACCGGTTTTTACACCGGTAAAAAAGAGAAATTAATATCTTATTTTATCGGATTATTTAGTATAAAAGGAGAGCAATTTACTGTGCTGGTTATGTGCGAAAACGGTACTTCCGGCTCTAAAGACTGCGCACCTGTTTTTAAAGAAATTTGTGAGGGTATTTATGATTTAAAAAATATTATTTCAAAATAATATGCATGAATTAATAATATGCATGAATTATTTTGATTAACGCACACAAAAAAGGGCTTTACAATAAGCCCCTTTATACTTTTATGTTTATTCTTTTATTCTTTTTAAAGCGTTTTTCTCCAGTCTGGATACCTGCGCTTGTGAGATGCCGATTTCCTCGGCAACTTCGGTTTGTGTTTTTCCGAGGATGTAGCGCATATGAATGATGTCTTTTTCTCTTTTCGGGAGTGATTTGAGCTGCTCTTTTACATTGAGCACATTGACCCACGAAGCATCGGTATTTTTATCGCCGATTTGGTCGCAGACATAAATGGTATCGCCGCCCTCTGAGTATACCGGTTCATAGATGGATATCGGCTCAACTATCGCTTCTAAAGCTATAACAACCTCTTCTTTTTTAATGTGCATATACCGGGCAATTTCCTCCACAGTCGGCTCTCGGTTTTTTTCTTTGAGCAGAGCTTCTTTTGCCTGCATGGCTTTATAAGCGGTATCGCGTATTGAGCGACTGACACGGATAGGATTATTGTCTCTTAAAAAGCGCCTGATTTCGCCGATAATCATGGACACTGCATAGGTTGAAAACTTAAAGTTTAAATCAATATTAAAGTTATCAATCGCTTTCATTAATCCGATACAGCCTACTTGAAATAAATCATCCATGCATTCTCCTCGCTCCGAAAAGCGCTGAATGACACTTAAAACAAGTTTTAAATTGCCGTTAATGAGCTTTTCTCTGGCGGTTTTTGAGCCGTCTCTCATTTGTTTAAAAAGCTCAATTTTTTCCGCTTCTTTTAATACTTTTAAATCTGCGGTTTTAATACCGCATATTTCTACTTTTTGATACATTTACATCACTCCGTTAAAAGTATTGACATAAGCGGAATGTATCATACATATATTTATGCATATATCTTTTTTGAGGTGATATCATGAAATGCTCTATTATGGATTTACTGGAAAAATCCGTGATTAATACAGCTACAGGTGAGCGCATCGGCAATCTTTGCGATGTGGAACTGGATACAGAGAATGCTTGTCTTTGCGCGCTTATCGTACAATTAAAAGCAAAACCCGGCTCATTTTTCGGCAAATGCGAGAAGGTGAGAATCGATTGGTGCCATATACGCATAATCGGGAAGGATGCTATTTTAATTGACTGCACGGGAGATTTGAAACATGTTTCTCCGGATAAAGGATTGTTGGAGAAAATTTGGAATTAAAATAATTCTTGATTTTTATATTAAAATATGATATTATATTTCGGCTGATATTTTAGGCAATACGCACGCAGCAGGATTTTAAAGGTGTGCACAAATGTGTCCTTTAAAAGTTGAGCGCTGCGGTGGAAAAAACAAAGGAGGAAATAAAAATGCCGGTAGTATCAATGAAACAACTGCTTGAAGCAGGCGTCCATTTCGGACATCAAACCAGAAGATGGAACCCCAAAATGGCTGAGTACATCTTCACAGAAAGAAACGGAATCTACATTATCGATTTGCAGAAGACCGTTAAGAAGCTGGATGAAGCATATGCTTTTGTTAAAGAGCTTTCGGAAAACGGCGGCGAGATGATTTTTGTAGGTACCAAAAAGCAAGCTCAGGATTCCATTAAGGAAGAGGCTGAAAGATGTGGTATGCCGTATGTTAACGCGCGTTGGCTCGGCGGTATGCTCACCAACTTCAAGACCATTCGCCGCAGAGTCGGTCGTTTGGCTCAACTCAAAACCATGAGTGAAGACGGTACTTTTGATATGCTTCCGAAGAAGGAAGTTATCAAACTCAATCTTGAGATTGAAAAGCTCGAAAAATTCTTAGGCGGTATCACAGAAATGAGAAGAATCCCTCAAGCTATGTTTATCGCTGATCCCCGCAAGGAAAGAATCGCTGTGGCGGAAGCAAAGAAATTGGGCATTCCGATTGTTGCTATTGTTGATACCAACTGTGATCCCGATGAAATTGATTATGTCATTCCCGGTAATGATGATGCTATTCGTGCCGTAAAACTTTTGGCAGGCGCTATGGCTGATGCTATTATCGAAGGCAGACAGGGTGCAGATGAAGTAGCTGAAGAGGCTGCTGAAGGCGCTGCAGACAGCGCAGAAGCTGTTGAGGAAACAGCCGAAAGTGCAGAATAATTACAAAACGGGAGGAATAAAAAATGGCTATCACGGCTAAAGATGTAAAAGAACTTCGCGAAAAAACCGGCGTTGGCATGATGGAGTGTAAAAAAGCTCTTCTGGAAGCTGCCGGCGATATGGCAAAAGCGATTGATATTTTAAAAGAAAAAGGCGCTGCAATGGTTGCTAAAAAAGCAAGCAGAGTAGCAGCTGATGGCGCTGTTGTTACTTTTTATGATGAAGGCAGCAAAAAAGGCGTTATCGTGGAAGTAAACAGCGAAACCGATTTCGTTGCGAAGAACCAAAAATTTGTTGATTTTTGTAATGATGTGGCTAAGACCATTATTGCTACCAACCCTGCAGATGTTGCTGCGCTGATGGATGAAACCCTTACAGAAGCCGGCATTACAGTCACTGATAAGTTGACCGAGCTCATTCAGGAAATCAAAGAGAACATGAAAGTTCGCCGCTTTGAAATTATTGACGGCATCATGGTTTCTTACATCCATGCAGGCGGCGCTGTCGGTGTTGTGGTGAAATTTGACACAAGCGATGAAATCGCCGCTAAACCCGAATTTGTAGCAATGGGTAAAAATATTGCCATGCAGGTTGCTGCCATGAGCCCCGAGTATTTGAGCAAAGACAGCATTCCCGAAGAAGAATTGGCAAAGATTAAGTCCATTACGGTTGATAGTGCTCTGCATAAGCCTGAGTCGCTTCCTGTTCCGATTCTCAATGACCTCATTAAAGAGGCAATTGATGAGAAAAAGTGGAGTGATGAAGACATTGAGATTTATCAGGGTCTTGATAATAAGCAGAGAAAGAACTTTGTTAACTTCATTTCCAAGGAAGCTTTGCAAACACTTGCAGATATTGCTGTTTCTCACAAGGCTGATATCGTGGATAACAAGATTTTCACCGGTCTTGTAAACGGCAGATTTGCAAAGCAAATCAAGGAAATCTGCTTGTTAGAGCAGGAATTTGTTCGCGCTGACCTCTTTAAGGGTGATGTACAAGGCTATGTAGCAAGCGTTGCTAAAGAGCTTGGCGGCGATATCGAGGTTACAGGCTTTATCAGATATGCTAAGGGCGAAGGCATCGAGAAGAAGGAAGAAAACTTCGCAGATGAAATTGCCAGCATGGTAAAAGGTGAATAAATAATTTAACCCATACTGATTATTATTCAAAAACCTCGTTATTACAGTAAATTCTGATGATTACAAGAATTTTTGCAAATTAGAAAACTATTATAAATTGTTATATATTCTTATAGATTATCAGGCATATTTGCGTAAAAGTTGCGTACATAGTTGCGTAATTAATAAATTCCGAATCATCGGCTAAGTTTACGCAAATTACGCAATTTAAAAGATTTTGAATAATTTTATATTATGGTGTTTCTTTATACTTATATTTACTAAAAATCGTAAAAAATAACCCACAACTTTTTAAGGTTGTGGGTTATTAATTTATCCAATTAACCAATGCTTACTATCAGCAACAGCCTGAATATCATCAGTAATTTTCTTTTTATTTTGTGTGCCTATGATAATCATACCGGGATTACTTGTTGTTCTTTGAGCAAGGGCATCAAAAATATCAGCCAGAACTTCTACAGTGTAATTACCCATAGAAATATTTAATCCACTATAATTGAACCCTTTAGAAAGAATAACAGTTTTAATCTTATTACAATATTTAAAGCAATCATCACCAATACTTGTGATACCCTTTCCAAGCCTAACTGTTTCAAGATTGGTACATCTATAAAACGCCCATCCTTCGATAGATGTGACACCATCGGGAATGGTGATACTCGTTAAGCCGGAACAGCCGGAGAACGCATCATTACCGATAGATGTGACACCATCGGGAATGGTGATACTCGTTAAGCCGGAACAGCCGGAGAACGCAAAACTTTCGATAGATGTGACACCATCGGGAATGGTGATACTCGTTAAGCCGGAACAGCCGTAGAACGCACTGCTACCGATAGATGTGACACCATCGGGAATGGTGATACTCGTTAAGCCGGAACAGCCGTAGAACGCATCATTACCGATAGATGTGACACCATCGGGAATGGTGATACTCGTTAAGCCGGAACAGCCGTAGAACGCACTGCTACCGATAGATGTGACAGGTAAACCATTAATTTCATTTGGTATAATAGTACCTTCACATCCTAGAATTAGTCTATAATTTTCGGCGTTTACTTCGTAAACGCCGTTTTGATATACTATATAGTTGCTTTCTGTGCCGGTTGTATCAATATCTAAATGTTGAATTCCGGCAGGTATATATTGATACAATGACCAATTATTTTTATTAAGAAATGCTAAAGGAATAGTCCAATTAGTAACCAACTCTCCATTAACATACAAAGGAAGTCGAGCCCATCTTCCATAACCACTACCTTTTATTTCTAACTCAGTAGAAAACGGAGGTCTTGTATGATATATTGTTTCTTCACCATCTTTTTCTACAATATTATCATAGTTTAAATTATCAAAATAATTCGCTGAAGGAATATTAATTTTTTCTAATTTTTTTGTGCGTAAATATGCAGGTAATTTAGTTAAAGTAGAAGGTAATGTTAGTTCAGTAAATTTATAATTATCAAACAAATACCACCAAAAATCTGTATTATCTAATATACCCTCTTGACCTCTAACTTCTACAACACCTTCAGGAATAACCAAACTCTTAACTTTCTTTAATTTATCTTTCCACTCTTGCCATAATTCATATGTCAGAATACCATCGGTTGCTTCGGCAAATGCTTCAATATAGGCAGTGCTACCACCGGCAGAAAAAACATTTCTGCCCATATAAAAAATCTCACCAATAGCATTACCTAAATAGTGTATGGCAGTGACATCTTTTCCTTGGTATTTAATCATATATTAATCCTCCTGAATTAAGAACAGTGTATTAGGATCGTGTTTAACATCATAATCTAAATTATCATACGCTTCTTCACTGGCAAGAGTTCTCAAGTTCAATTTACCTGCTTCAATCATTTTTGCTACTTTCTCTAAGACGGGTTTCTTTTGAATACTGGCTTCTTCGATTGCATCAAAATGAATTTCAACCATTCTATAACCATCTTCATCAGATTGAGCATTTTGCATTAATTCGGCAATATCTTCTACGGGTACAATACCAAACGCTTGCACCATTAACATGTTTTGTAACATCTCATCATCCATAATATCAGACAAGGTTAAACTCTCGTCAGGAATAGGATCACCATTTGAATCAACCATATTGACAGTTAAAACAATAGTTTTACCGCCATACTTAGGCAATAATTCCGCTGCCGCAGAAGCATCACTAATAATTTGACCGGATGAAATTGTCATTAAATCCATCACACTGTCCACTGAAACCATAGGATATGTATGTTCACCAATCGTGACAGTGATTTCATTCTCATTATCAGTTAATGTGACTTCACTTAAATCCTGACCATCAAATGTTTCAGGAATAGTGGCAACAGTACCATAATTAATATCATATAAAGACGAGTTGGGTGCCATCTTTGCCTGAAAAATCTTTTTATTAATACCTGCCATAAAAGCAATATACTGATTACCTTCACCATCTTCAATAGGTTCAGAACCATATACAAAAACAGTTCTCTCGGTAATATCTTCTGCTGTTTTATTATTCTCTTGCATATATGCTATTGCTTCATCGTTATTGTTAAGTGCTTCATTTAATTCTGATGTTAAATCCAAACCATTAGTATCCCAATCACCGCCAATGATTACAGGGATATACACGTCAGACAGTTTGTGTTCGTGTTGAGCAGGTGCGCCACCACCACCGCCGCTACCGCCACCGTTTTCAAGAGCTTGTGCAATAGCAGTTAAACCGGCAGCCATTGTTTCATCTGTCGGTAAATGTAAAATATTATCAGACATAATTCATTACCTCCTTTGACTTATTCATTCTCTACTGCCGGAACACTCGGTTCGGGTTCCGGTTCAGTTTCAGATTCACCGTCAGGTTGAATTGATTCTGCTTCCATAATAATAGGAGTGGTTCTTAAAACAGGACTACCATCTATTAATTCTAATGTGACATTATAATCAACCCCATTATCTCTAACAGTGAAAGCACCATCTTTACCGTCTTTACCATCTTCACCTTTCACTTTACCAACATTTTGTGTAGTATCATCAGTAAAGGTAAAAACAAGCTCGCCATTATCATTAATCTCAACAGATTTAATGCCAATGCCACCACCGCCACTGATTTTGCGGTTAATGTCCTCAATATTTTCCATAAGTTTGTTAAATTGAGTACCTGTCATTATTATTCAACCTCCTTTTTACTTAATTTTTTCTTGATTTTCTTTTGAGTGAAAATAAGCGCAAATAAAGTTATATTCATCAGTACCTATACTATTACATTTCAAAACACTGTTATATTTTTTATAAACTTCTTGAATATACCGAAATTCTTCTAACATTAATGGTATACCTCTGCGACATCTGTTGCCACAATTAAATAATTCTCCACGAAGTCTATCTCGCTCATTAATAAAAATTAAATCTTTTACTTCATCAACACTTTTAGCAGTTTCTTTAACAGTGCTTTTCACTTCATCTATTTCTTTAAATGCTTTATTTAATTTTTCATCTTGCGTTTGGTTTTGAGTGGTCAACTGATCCAGTTTCACTACCTCAAACACTTGGGCTTCACAAATCTTCTGAATTTCTGTTGCCACATAATTAAACTTTTCTGTACCGGTTTTACCAACCATTTGATTTTTAGCAGCGACTACCAACTTATATGCCCAACTCGCCAAATAAGTTAAAATTGCGTTCTTATCCATTACCTTAGAAGAAATATTAGGCATAAAATAGCAAAGAACCGCCACCGCCGCAAAACCGACAATCTCAATGATTAATCTAATTACTTCGTTATTCATTTCTATCATCCTTCCAAATATAAAAATAACAGCTTCAAAAGAAGCCGTTAAAATGATAATTTTATAGACAAACTATTTGTCCGTTTTATCCAAGTTTTCAAAATGTTTTACTTCGTTAATTGCTTCATTAATTGCTTGAGATTTTTCGGATGTTTTTGCTACCTGCTGTTTATATTGATTCATTTCAGCAACATCCTGTTGTCTTAAAGTATTATTGAGTTCTTGCATAATATCTCTTAAAATATATTCTACTACCAAAAGAGGAAGTTCGGACTCATTAATACTTTTAACAATTTTTTCTGTAAACTCTTGTCTTAATAACCCCAAAGGTTTTTGAGGTTGCTGTTCTTTTTTATCTTTCATAATATTATACCTCTTGATTATTATTTTTTAATTGATTGAGTTCTTCTCTCATTGCTTTATTCTCACGAT
>JAFWGH010000062.1 GCA_017512465.1 Clostridia bacterium | reverse complement strand
TGAAATAAAAAAACAGGCAGGGAAGCCCGGCTGTTATTAAGGAGAGTAGCGGTAACGAAGTTTTGCCTCAAAATTCAATCTTTTTGCACAATAACTGCGTTAAAACACCTCGACGGGCGTCAGCCTTGCCGAGGTGTTTGTGCCTTGTTCTTGCACGAAAAATCTTAAAAATGAGGTGTTTTGCAGTTCATATTGTCTGCATTTGCTTAGATTGGCAATTATCAAATGTGCTGATACTTTGTGTAATAGTGCATTTTAGAATTGCTAAGATGAGTGAATGCAGGCAATTTGAACCTTGTTATCCTTAATGACAGTCGGGCAAGGGCGAAGGCTTATATAGTGAAGAGATAAGAGATAAGAGTGGTGGTGGCGATACAAGGTTTCATATTAATTCTGCATTTTACTTTCTACTTTCTAATTTTTCATTTATCGTTTCTCTATCCCAAAGCAATATTCTACCTGCCGGAGAAATCGCTCCGCAATTGGTGTAAAGGTTTGGTATTTATTCCAAATAAGATAAAGCTTTGTTTCCAATTTCGGCGAAAGCGGTCTGAATGTGAGTTCACTGCCTTCGGAAGTGTTTATCAGTTTATCAAATGTCAGCAGATAGCCTAATCCTTCCATCACAAAGATGGATGAATTATAGGCAAGGCGAAAAGAGCCTTCCAAAGTCAATGCGCTCATGCGCGCGCCTGCCCATCGCGGAATGTCGTTTTCCCAAGACTGCCGGGAGCAAAACAGCGGTAAACCGATGAGATCGTCTACACGGACGGTCTTTTTCTTTGCCAACGCGCACTTTGCCGGCATAACGACGCCCCAAATGTCTGCCGCGGGAAACGGGATGCAGTTATATTTCTTCGGGTCGGGCGTTTCACACAGCACGGCAAAATCGAGCAAGCCCTTGTCTAACTTTTCCGTTACCTGCTCGGTGTCACCGCTGGTGATGTGGTAGTTGATATCTTCATATGTGTTTTTTAATGAGCGGATGGCGCGGGCAAGGTGGCGTATGTGATAGGATTCGCCCAAACCAAGGTATAAGTCACCGCCGGTAAATTCATCAAGTGCGATAAACTCGCGCTCTATCTTATCCGCCATGCTGACCAAATCTTCGGCTCTGTCGCGCAACAAAGTGCCCTCATCCGTCAGTGAAATGCTGAATGAGTGGCGCACAAATAGTTTTTTGCCGAGTTCTTCTTCCAAGGCGTGAAGCGCTTTGGATAAGGTCGGTTGCGTAACATGTAAAAGCTCTGCCGCTTTTGTCATATTTTCTTCGCGCGCTATGGCGAGAAAATATCTCAGAGTGCGTATTTCCATATTGTTCTCCTGTTATTCAAAAAAGTTATATCATGATATTCATTATAACCATTAGCGAAATACAAGTCAATATGGTATCATAAAGGTGCAAAGAAAAGAAGGTGAATACACATGAGTGAAACATTGGCGACATTTCTCACCGACATCGGTGTGTCACAGGAGAATATCACGAAAGCCGAAAAACTAAACCGTGCAGGCAAAAGCGACGAACTGCAAACGGTTTTGAGGACATGTCGGTGCGGCTTGATAGAGGAAATGCACCGGGTGCAAAAAAAGGTGGATACCTTAGATTATTTACTCACTCAAATCCAAAAAGGAGATATATTATGATGAAAACGGCAGATTTGGTATTGACGGAAGAATGGGATAAAACCTTTGCGAAAAGTGATAAAACCGAACACTGCAAGGTCACTTTTATCAACCGCTACGGTATTACGCTTGCGGCGGATATGTATCTGCCGCTTCATGCAAAAGGGAAACTTCCGGCAATTGCGGTATGCGGACCTTTCGGCGCCGTGAAAGAACAGTGTGCGGGTTTATATGCGCAAACAATGGCGCAGCGCGGTTTTTTGACGCTTGCCTTTGACCCGAGTTTTACGGGGGAGAGCGGGGGCGAACCGCGATACATGGCTTCTCCCGATATCAATACGGAAGATTTTCAAGCGGCCATTGATTTTTTGTCTACTTGCGAGCGCGTGGACAGCGCGCGCATCGGTATTATCGGTATTTGCGGTTGGGGCGGCATGGCATTGAATGCGGCGGCGCTTGATACTCGCATCAAGGCGACTGTCGTCTCTACCATGTATGATATGTCGAGAGTAAATGCAAAAGGTTATTTTGACAGTGAGGACAGCGAGCAACAGCGCTATGAGAAAAAGGTTGCGCTCAATCATATGCGTACCGTCGCATATGAAACAGGAGAGTATTCCCGCGCCGGCGGCTGTGCGGAGCTTCCCGTTCCCGAGGATATGCCGTTCTTTGTCCGGGATTACAGCGCCTATTATAAAGGCAGAGCCTATCATCCGCGCTCGCTCAATTCGAACGAAGGTTGGAACAGCGTGGGATGTGTATCGTTTATGAATCAGCCGATTTTGCAATACAGCAACGAGATACGCTCCGCGGTTTTGCTCATACATGGTGAAAAAGCCCATTCCTTCTATTTCGGCAAAGACGCTTATGCCGACATGATAAAGGACAGCGCATATGCTGACAATAAAGAATGGTTGCCAATCCCCGATGCGGTACACACCGACTTGTATGACAACACGAATGTTATCCCGTTTAAGAAGATGGAATCATTCTTCCAAACTTATTTGAAATGAGGAAAGGGACATGGCAATAAAAATTAGCGCGCCGGCTGTCATGAAAACACTTGTTGCGGCGATGGTACTTGTATGCACACTTTGCTTTTTACTCACGGCGTGCAGCGCCAATCAAAAAAGCGCAGAGCAAACCGCACCGTCTGCGCAAGGGCAGCCTTCTTCCGCTGCGGCGCAATCGCAGCAGAGCGAACCGCACACGCAGGATGCAGTCAGTCAAAGCGCGCAAGAAAACACTTCGCTTCAAATGGCGATTGACGGCACACCGGTTGCCGTGGAGTGGGAAGATAATGCGGCGGTTGCCGCGCTTGGTGAAGCGGTGAAGGAAAATGCGCTGAGCATCCGAATGACAGCGTACGGCGGCTTTGAACAGGTCGGTTCGCTTAACAAGAGCCTTCCCGCAGAAGATGCGCAAATGACAACTTCTCCCGGCGATATTGTTCTCTATGAAGGCAACCGGGTAGTTGTGTTCTACGGCTCCAATACTTGGGCATACACACGCCTCGGGCATATTACCGACAAAACGCAAGCGCAGTTGGAACAACTGCTTTCCGGTGAAAATACTACCGTTACACTTACTTTTTAAACCATGATAGGAGGTTTTTATGAAAAAACGAATCGTTTCGCTTACGGCAATCATACTCACGCTCGTTATATTTTTGAGTGCCTGCGCGGGCAAACAAACCGAAACGGACACGCAAACGACGGGCACGGTAAACGGTAAGAGCGGAGATTACAGTCCGTACGCTACGGAAAACCGCTATGATATCGACTCCGAAATGTTTGAAAAACAAAGCGGCGTTGACTACGGCACATTACTGCAAGATGTCAGCTATTATTCCACAATCGCGGGAGACAATAAACAAATTAACATCCTTCTCCCGCCGGGATATGACGAAAAGCAGTCGTATCCGGTGACATATATCTTCCATGGCTTCGGCAGCGACCATAATACGCATCTTGCCAAGGATTCTTATATTATATTGCTTTACGGCAATATGCTCCATCAAGGGCTAACGGTGCCGCAAATATTGGTCGGCATGGATATGTATACGGATAAACTTGCCGATAAGAAAGAGAAAACCGATGAGCAAATGCGCTTTATCTATGACAAAGCAATCAAGGAAACGGGCGTGGACCTTATGCCGTTTATCGAAGCAAATTATCCCGTGAAAACGGGCAGAGAGAATACGGCTATCGCCGGTATGAGCGAGGGCGGTGCAAAATCGCTCTGCACAGGCTTTGAGTGGTTGGATAAGTTTGGCTATATCGGTTCGTTCGCCCCCGATACGGGCGTGATTCCGACAGAGTTTTATAAAGGCACTTTTTGGAATACACCGTACATGGAGCAGTTTCCGCAGCCGAATGAAAACAATGTGCCGTATTATCTTTATCTTGCAGTGGGCAGCGAGGACCCGTGGAATATCGACTGTACGCTTTACTACCGAGATGTGCTCACAAAGACGGGTTTTCAAAACCAAACGGATTATGTTGAGGAATACGGGCATGATTCCGCTTTTTGGGGACAGTGTTTTTATAACTTTTTCTCCAAAATTTTTCACAACAATGGAAAATAAGACAACTGTCTGCCGCGTTTTCAAGTCGGCAGACTTTTTTTGCACTTTAGGGTGCGTCAGCTCGCTATGCGCGCAAAGAAGAAAGAAGAAAGAAAAAAGAAGAATGGAAAGTTGTACCATAAAATTGGACACCTCGAACAGTGAATGATATAATGAAAGAAAGAGGTGTTAAAAATGGCAAGAAGGTACAACAAAGAATTTAAGGTTAAAGCATGTG
>JAFWGH010000061.1 GCA_017512465.1 Clostridia bacterium | reverse complement strand
ACCGCAGTTGGTTCGTTGTTCAATTTAACCGCTTTATATCGCCCCTTGATGAGGGGAGATGTCACGAAGTGACAGAGGGGTAGACCTGTAACGAACACAACTTTGGTGGTTTCGAGCAAAGGCATCGACAAATCCTTATTTCGGAGGTACTATGATTAAAATTTGTTTTGTATGTTTAGGTAATATTTGCCGCTCACCGATGGCAGAGTTTATCATGAAAGATATGGTACACCAAGCCGGACGAGACAGGGAGTTTTACATTGTCTCCAAAGCCACCCATTCCGATAATATTTGGAACGGCACGGGAGCGCCGATTTACCGCAATGCCGCCGACTGCCTGCGCGCACACGGCATCCCCTTTGATGATGACAAAGAAGCGGCGCTTTTAAAGCGCGGTGACTATGATAATTTTGACTACTTTATCGGCATGGATAACAATAATTTATATTTCATGAACAAAATCCTCGGCGGCGACAGCGTACACAAAATTCATGCGCTCATGGAATATACGCCGGAAGGCGGTGAGGTTGCCGACCCGTGGTATACGCGCAACTTTGAGCAAGCCTATAACGATATCACGCGCGGCTGTGCCGCCTTGCTTAAAACAATGTAATACTTGCATTGATAGCATACTTATGGTATAGTTAGCATTGTAATAACCGTTAAGAGGGGTGAAAGTATGAAACTTCTTTTTCTTGTCCCCATCGGCTTTTTGGGTTTAATCCTGCAAATCGCATTCATTTTAAATGAAAAAATGGAAAAGTATAAAAAGGCTGTTGTGCTCAAAGGACTCGCTTCTTGTGTCTTTGTCGCAATGGGCGTATTTGGTGCACTGCTCGCCAACCATGTTCTGTCTATTGGCGCGCTCAATGCGGCTGGCGCCGAAGATACGGCAGCGCTGCTCATCGCCATCGGCTTAGGATTCGGCTTAATCGGTGATGTTTGCTTAAACTTGCGCCTTGTGATGCAAGATGGAAAAAAGGTGTTTCTCGCCGGCATTGCCGCCTTCTTAATCGGTCATATTCTATATCTGGTAGCCATTATCCTGCAAATACCCTCACGCAACGCCCTGCTCATCGGTATTGGTGCCGGTATCGTGTGCGCCGCGGGCTTACTGGTATGGATTTTTAAAAACATCACGGCACAAAAGGTATTTAAAATCTTCGGCATCTTCTATGTCGGTGCAGTCGTTGTTATGACTGCCGTGGCTATGGCAAGAGTGATTGTAGATTATAACTTGTCGGCGCTTGTTTTCATGATTGGTGCGGTTCTCTTTACCGCGAGCGATGTAATATTGATTTTCAACATGTTTTCCGAACACAAAAAAGCATGGATGCGCCCGACTAACCTTGTTTTATACTACATAGGGCAATTGTTGATTGCCGCAAGCTTATTTATATAAAAAAATGATTGATTTTTCATATAAAAACTGGTATAATTCTTTTCGGTAAAGAATTACCTACGGGGGCGTAGCTCAGTTGGGAGAGCGCATGACTGGCAGTCATGAGGTCAAGAGTTCGAGCCTCTCCGTCTCCACCAGCAAAAAAAGACACTTGCATTGCAAGTGTCTTTTTTTGCAACGATGTGTTCCGCTTACGCGTAACGTGATGCTTGACTAAGCAAAGTGATGCGCACTTCGTGCGTGATGTTAGCCTTCGGCAAGTGAAAAGGAACACATCACATCACTGTGCGGCAATGCCGCAAAACATCACTGCAAGCGAAGCGAGCAACCTCACTTGCCCTTTAGGGCAAACTTCACTCTATTGTGTTAATGATTCGAAAACGAGTTGTGACAAGACAGTATAGTGCATGATTCGCTCAGCGAACTTGAAAGCATTATATTTTTTAAATTAAAACTACACTTATATTACCAATTAAACCCACAAAAAAACTCGTTGCTCACGCAACGAGTTTTTTTGGTTAAAGTTTACCGATTGAGAATCTTATTCCAGACATATTCTTTTACAAAAGCTGCCTCTGTGGGGGAATTGTAAACCCTGTCTGCCAAATAATTCACACTTCTGCTGGCATACATGCCATCATAAACCGTAAAGGTTTGCCCTGCAAAGCGATAGACAATATAAGGTCTTGCAATATACTCATAGCCCCAGTTTTCCATATCTACATTAATCACGATATTAAAGGTTCTCACTTCGCCTTTGTCGGTTTGGAAGGTGGTATACTTACCATTCAGTATAGAGGTGGAAGCCACATTGTCACCGCCCAAGACAAACTTCTTAAGAGACTTGAAGTGGTCCTCTCTGGTGTAAATGTAACCGAAATCGATAATCTCAACATTTTCGGGAACAAGCATGGAGGAGCAAAAACGCATTGCCTGCTTGTCGGCAGGAGCATTCTCATCAATTCTCAAGCTGCCGCCGCGGTTTACATAATTGAAATTGCTCTCCACTCTGTTATAGGTATTAAAGGAAGTGGTGGGAATTGCCTCGGTTTCGCCGCTAAGCGCTTCAAACTCACACGCTTCACCCACGCTCTTGGTGCCATCAGCCTCTATATGACAGCTTGCATATTTTCCGCAGCCGCGCGCGCACTCATAGTAAATCATGCCGGCGCTGCCGTCATCAGGATTCTTGACCTTTTCAACCATATTATGACCGAGAGCCTCAGTATCATGAGTTTCTTCCTTGGCACAAATCATACAGCTTCTGCTCAACTGACCCGGGATTTCACAAGTTGCCGCTTTGCTCTCTTCCCACTCGGTAAAAGAGTGACCGAAAGCCGGGATGGATTGTGTAATAACCTCTTTACAGCGAGAACAGGTACTATGCCTGGAGCCGCTCTCTTCACAGTTGGCAGCGACATCAATTGTCCATGTTTTGAAATTGTGACCGAGTGCAGCAATCGGCTCGGAACGGGTTTCAGGGCAGCGAGAGCAGGTATATACCTTTTCACCTGCTGTTGTGCATGTAGCGGGGGTTTTTGTGTTGCCGCTATCCCAAGCGTGACCTTTTGCCGGGGTGTAGTTTGTTTCATAAGTGCCGCCGCAGGTGGAGCAGGTGTATAAATCATAACCCTGTGTTTCACAGCCGGGCGCTACAACTTCCTTTGAATAGTTATGTCCGGTAGCATCGGTCTCCACGGTGTAGGAATGGTCGCCGCGAATACAGGTATAGGTGATAATGCCCTTCTCGGTACATGTCGCCTCTTTGGTGACAGCATAAGTATAGCTGTGACCTAATACAGAGCCTTCATCCGGCACGGTTTTTTTCACGCCGCAGGTACAAACACTTGTCTTCGTGCCATCCTTAGTACAAGTAGCATTTCTATCGGATGTGTAGGTTAAGAATTTATGCGTTTCCGTGCGAAAAACGGGTTTAAACACCGTATCTTTCTTCAAGCGCGTATCCGCAGGTGTCCAGCCGGTAAAGATGTAGTGATTGGAATTATCGCTCTCTTTCGTTAACGCATCCGGCTGAGGGATAGATTGACCTGATTTCAAAGTGCCTGAGGAGATGGTATTTCCCGCTTCATCCTGGAATTCATAAGTATAGGAAGCATTCTTTAATGTGACAACCGCCGAATCGGTGAAAGAGGAATATGTTGTATTAATTTTTATCGTTGCATCGGAACCATCGGGCGAATTTGCGGAAGAGTTGACACTGAGCACACCATCGGCAATACTCACGCCTTCGGCATATTCATCCAAATAGATACTCGGCGACTCATACCAAATGGTACCGTATTGGTCGGTTAATTCGGAAGCAATTGTAAATTGCTGCGGTGCCTCACCGGCTCTTGGAATATTGATGCTTGTAGGAGGTCTCTTGGTGAATACACAGCTTTGTACTCTCGGATAATTAGCGGTATCTACGTTCACACTCATACTCTTTTTTTCGTGTGAAAAAAGATTTGCTCCGGACAATTCACGGTTGCTTGTATCATTCAAAATATAGGTGCCGTTTACGGAAATTTTGAATTTGCCTTCCCATTTTCTCCAACCGCCGCCGTCAAAGTCAATCGAAAGATAGACTCTTGTCGGGAATTTATTGGTGGTATCGGAGCAGGTAAAGGTTTTCTTCTCTTGAATATAACTGAAATCCAATTCCGACTGGTAAATCAATTCTTCACCGCCGGTGCCGTTTGCCGGTTTACCGTATATCTCCAGTACCGGATGGTCATGGTCATTACAATCGGCATTGTTTTCTGTAATCAACTCAAAAGTATAGCTGTAATCCGCTCTGGATGCGGAAGCCTCGGGTACAGTAAATACCCAAACGCTGCAAAGCATGAGCACACACAGCAATACTGCTATACTTCTTTTGCATATCGAACTTTTCATATTATCCCTCCCGATATACTTTAATTAAGAATAATCTACATACATATACATTTTATTATATCTATACTTAATTTTCTACTGTAATTATTGCTCAATTTCGCCTTATATTGTGTTAATTTTGCACAAAAATGTACAATAATTGCACCTGTTTTTAACAATAATTAATAAACTCAGTTAATTATAGTTGGTATTTATCACATTTTCACATAAAAGACTATTCCAAAAGAGTGTTGACATATAGCTACTACTCCATTTCCCCTTTTTAAGCTCTTATGAATCCATTTTTGCTATTATGTTCGGAAAAAGAATAAAAAAATGCCTACCCAATCATTGAGTAGGCAACTTTCTGCTTTTATATTTATAATTCTTTTTTGATACGCTCAATTTGTTCCAAAACGCTTTGCTTACCGGTGCCGCCTTTCGAAATGCGCTTATTCACACAGGTTTCAAGAGAAATATCCTTATATAAATCCGCTTCAAACATAGCATCAAATGACTTGTATTCCTCGAGTGTCAGGCTTTCCAAATCCTTTCCCTTCTCAATACAATAGGCAACAATTTGACCGGTCAGTTTGTATGCAGTGCGAAATGCCATGCCTTTTTTGGTCAAATAATCCGCCAAGTCCGTTGCATTGATAAAGCCGCCCTTTGCCGCTGCAAGCATGTTATCCTTTTTCACTTTCATGCTCTCAAGCATTGGTGCAAATACACGCAAACAAATTTTGAGTGTATCCACACTGTCAAATATGCCTTCCTTATCCTCTTGCATATCTTTATTATACGCAAGCGGCAAACCCTTTAATGTGGTAAAGAGTCCGAACAGATTACCGTATACCCTGCCGGTTTTTCCGCGAATAAGCTCTGCCATATCGGAATTTTTCTTTTGCGGCATAATAGAGGAGCCGGTGGTAAAAGCATCATCCAGCTCAACAAAGGAAAACTCCCAGCTCGACCAGAGAATAATCTCCTCGCAAAAGCGGGATAAATGCATCATGGTGATGGAAAATGCACTCATCAGTTCCAAACAGAAATCGCGGTCGGAAACACCGTCAATACTATTTATACACGGCTCATCAAAACCGAGTTTTGCAGCTTCATAATCCCTATCGGTAGGATAGGTGGTGCCGGCAAGCGCACAAGAGCCGATGGGGCTGATATTCATGCGCTTTACAGCATCTGCAATTCTGTCACTATCTCTT
The DNA here is from genome assembly GCA_017512465.1 of Clostridia bacterium. Taxonomy (GTDB): domain Bacteria; phylum Bacillota; class Clostridia; order Oscillospirales; family Acutalibacteraceae; genus RUG714. Next base: position 737 of record JAFWGH010000061.1, on the reverse strand, counting down.
AAAAACATACATGCATATGCCAACAGATGATGCGCAAATAAGATAGGCTGTGCTCTTTGCAAATGTGTATATCCGGGCATAACCGTATCGGTATTTTTTTCGGCAAGCGTTACGATGGCGGCAATAACCTCTTTTAAAAGTGCCTGTATTTCGCCGCACTCACCGCGCAGGTACATGCGCAAATCCAAAGCCACCTGGTCATTTCTGCTCCGTGCGGTATGCAGCTTTTTGCAGACCTCTCCGATGCGCTTTGTCAATTCCCCTTCAATAAACATATGAATATCTTCACAAGCCTCATCAATCGCAAGCGCACCGCTTTGCAGCTCTTCTAAAATATCACTGAGTCCGGCGGTAATTTGCGCTTTATCGCTTTCGCTGATAATGCCCTGCTTTGCGAGCATTTCGGCGTGAGCAATCGAGCCGGTAATATCTTGGGCAAACATGCGGCTGTCAAAGCCGATGGAAGCATTAAATTCATCCGCTATTTCATTTAAAGGCTTTTGAAAACGCCCTGTCCATAATTTTTCCATAGTACCTCGCTAAATAAGGATTTGTCGGGCAGAGCAAAACAAGTTCTGCTCTGCAGTTTGGAGAGTTGAGAGTTGAGAGTGGAGTTAAGGGAGGGCTTCGCCCTCACCCGATTGATAGAACAATCCCTCCACCGCAAGCGGTCCCCCTCCCTTTGCACAAGGGAGGCTTGAAAGTGCGTATCTACGCTATTTTAAATACTTGCACTT
>JAFWGH010000060.1 GCA_017512465.1 Clostridia bacterium | reverse complement strand
CAAAAATAGACAGCCGCACGTGAGCGGCTGCCTGAAATAATAATGCGATGTTAAGTTTTCGGCAGCCCCTTTTAGGGGCTTAGCCTGTAGGCGGCCCTTATAGGGCCTGTGCAAACCACTAGTTTACTAGTGGTTATGATTTTTAAAAATATGAATAATAAGTACATTTTATCATGCCGTTATAGAGCTTACGGCGCTTGCGTGCTTTTGAGCCATAGATTTTTTCAAACTCTTCATCGGGTGAAATAATATTGTAACTCCAACCTCTTTTCGGTTCAAACAGTGTTCCCATGGTCCGGTACAGTTCTCTTGCCGCTTTCATGTCCATCATGCGTTCCCCATAAGGCGGATTTGTGATTAATGTTCCCTTTTCACTTTCGGCAGTGAAATCTTTAATATCTTTTTGAGAGAGTGTGATAAACTTTCGCACCCCGAAGTGTGTTGCGTTTGAATGAGACAGCTCCACAGCTGCCGGGTTTATATCCGAGCCGTAGGCATGGAAATCTGTGCCGTGCTTTATGCCATCAAGCGCACGCGTTCTTTCCATTTGCCAATCTTCTTTTTTAATAAAATCCCACTGCTCACTCACAAAGCCGCGCCGGTAGCCCGGCATAATATTATTAGCAATCATGGCGCCCTCTATCAAAATCGTACCGGAGCCGCAAAAAGGGTCATATAGAGTATGGTATTCTCTTACTCTTGCGATTTTACATAACGCTGCCGCCAAGGTTTCTTTGATTGGTGCTTCATTGGAATGGGCGCGGTATCCTCTTTTGTGCAGTCCATCACCGGAAGTATCAATCATAAGCGTTACTTCATCTTTTAAAATGGAAAAGCGAATTTGAAAAATAGGTCCATCTTCGCTAAACCAGCGGATGCCGTAATCACGGCTCATAGAGTCCACTACAGCTTTTTTGATGATTTTTTGACAATCCGGAATAGAATGTAATGCGGAATTTAGCGACCAACCCTTTACCGGAAAGCATGCGTTTTTCGGCAGATATTCACTCCAGTGAATCGCTTTAACGCCTTCAAATAAATCATCGAAACTCACAGCACGAAATGTTCCCGCAACAATCATAATACGCTCTGCTATGCGAGAGCAGATATTTGCCCTTGCTATTACCGCAGTATCGCCTTCAAACAGTACTCTGCCGTTTTCTGCTAAAACATTGCAGCAGTCCATATCGCGCAATTCTTCAGCCAATAAGCCTTCTGTGCCGAATAGACACGGTGCACAAAATTTCATATTTACCCCATATTATGCTAAATTTGCTGATTAAATCGGGGAGGGTTTTAACCCTCCCCTGCTTTATATTATATTTTATAAAACCTCTGCCATTAAAAGACCGTATTTACCGTCTTTTCTCTTATAAATGACATTGACCTCTTCTGTTTCCGCATTAAAGAACATATAGAAATTATGTCCTAAAAGGTTCATCTCCAAAATAGCTTCTTCCACAAACTGCGGTTTCATTTGCACTCTCTTTTCTCTAACAATGTCAAATGCGGTTTCTTCATAAATCTTTTCTTCCTCATCCGCAAATAAAGAGTCGATGGACGGTGCACCTTTTATTTTTCTCTCGAGGCGTGTTTTATTCTTTCTGATTTTTCTGATTAAGGAGTCGACTGCTCTGTCAAGCGCCTCAATTCTGTCATCGCTTACTTCTTCAGCTCTAAGGATAATGGAGCCTTTTTTAGCGGTAATTTCAACCTTTTGCTCATTATTATCGGAAGAAACGGTAACATCCACATTGGCATCATCGCCTAAGAGTTTATATACTTTTTTGAGTTTATTCTCTGCTCTGTCGATAAAGGAATCCTTTAAAGTACATTTTCTTGTAATAAAATTAGTATTGCTCATAATAACAACTCCTTGTTGTGTATTGAAAAGATTATCTTTTCAAATTTATTATACCATTATGTTTTAGATAAATCAATAATTATGCAAAATTTTACATTAATAAGCGAAATAAAGCGTATTATTAAATTGAAATAAAAAAATTGAAGGTGATGGAAAAACCATCACCTTCTTAATATTTTTGTATGAATATTTTACGGATTCATAATACCGACTTCAACGGCAAATTTATAATAGTATTGAACTGTGCCGGTAATGGCATTTATTACTGTGCCGTTTGCCGCATCAAAATAATCCGGATTGCTTTCACTTCCGGTAACTTTATCACCAAGGCAATAAGAAGCATATGAATTGTTTCTGACAATTTGACCGACAGAGCACACAAGCGCTTCTTGATAAATACTTTCATCAAAGTGATTGTCCGGAACGGTAATTCTTGTACGCACAGTATCAATATATTTTTCATATGCGCTGTGATTGGAACCGACAGCCGTTTTGTTGGTTGCATGATGTGCTTCACTTGCATCTTGCACAAAATGAGAGCCGCGTGAAAGCGTTTCCAAAGCGGAAGTTACATTGCCGTTTTTATAGGCAGAAACAGCATCGTTGTAATATTTTGTTGCTTTAACTTTTGCTGTTGTGCCGCCGGCATGATAATTTTTCTCTGTGTAGGGATTATAAAAATGCGTATCGAAAATAAAACCGATATCGTTACTATCCGGCCAATCGGCATTTTCAATAATCAAAGAAGAATTCGTGGAGGTGTTATAGATGCAATCACCTTTATCGTTCGCCAAAATTCTCAATGCACTGGCAGCAATATACTGGTGGGAATGGTCTGCACCACCGGATTGGAAAGCAACTTTATATTCTGCACCGAGAATTGTATTTGCTTCCTCGTACGCTCTTTCATAACGGTCAAAATCATTAATCTCTGCTAAAGGATTTTCCACGCCGTTAAGTACATCAAATACGATATCGGGTAAATACTTATCCCCTTCATATTCATACTCGTTTTGCGCCGCACTACTGTTAAAAGAAAGCGAAGCAGCAACAATCGCAATGATTAAAAATAAGCAAAATACAGTTTTCTTTTTCATATCGTTTACCCACAAAATTGTTCTAAATGAAGAAACGAACCAATAAAACATAATAACTTAATATAATAATATCATATTAAATTTTTAAAATCAAGATTAATTTAATAACGCTTCAAATGCATCTCGTACATTATCAACAGCAATAATTTCAATCTTATTCTTTAGCTTCGCAGAAATATTTTTCAAGTTGTTTTTCGGAATAATACAACGCGCAAAACCAAGTCTTGCCGCTTCACTTACGCGCTGTTCGCAGCAAACAACGCTTCTCACCTCACCTACCAAGCCGACTTCTCCAAAGGTAATCACATCATCGGGTACTACTTGGTCTTTTAAAGAGCTTACGAGTGCGAGTGCAACCGATATATCGGCAGCGGGCTCATCCAGCTTTAAGCCGCCGATAACATTGACATATGTGTCCATGTTGCCAAAAAAATATCCTGCTTTCATTTCAAGAACAGCAATTAACATATTCATGCGGTTATAATCAAAGCCGGTTGCCATTCTGCGCGGATTACCGAAATTTGTCGGTGCGGCAAGTCCCTGTACTTCAGCAAAAATCGGTCTTGTTCCCTCCATAACACAGGCGATACAGGTGCCGGAAACACCTTTGGGTCTGCCGGAAATGAGCATTAAAGAGGGGTTTTCAACTTCTCTTAAACCGGTATCCCCCATTTCAAATACGCCAATTTCATTGGTGGAGCCGAAGCGATTTTTTGCAGCTCTTAAAATTCTGTAAGCTAACTGCTTGTCCCCCTCAAAATAGAGAACGGCATCTACCATATGTTCTAAAATTTTCGGACCTGCTAAGTCCCCGTCTTTATTCACATGGCCGACAATAAAAATCGGGATATTATTGTTTTTTGCGCAGTTCATTAAAATGTTCGTACATTCTCTGATTTGTGATACACTGCCGGCACTTGATTGCGCTGTGTTTGCAACCATCGTTTGAATGGAGTCTATCATGACAATATCCGGCTTCATGTGCGCTACATAATCGCTGATTGCAAGAATATCCTTTTGTGTCATGATAAACAGATTCTCTGTATACACATTAAGTCTGTTCGCACGCAGTTTGATTTGGTGTGCCGATTCTTCGCCCGAGACATATAACACCTTTAATTTTTTGCCAAGGAACTCGCAAATTTGCAATAAAAGCGTGGATTTACCGATACCGGGGTCACCGCCTAAAAGAATCAGAGATCCCTGCACAATACCGCCGCCGAGAACGCGGTCAAGCTCTTTCATTCCGGTTAAATAGCGGTGTTCATCCGTAATGGAGATTTGGTCTATCGGCTGCGCTGTTAAATCAAGTGCGCTAACAGTTGCCCCCGAGGAAGCAGAATGCGTTACTTTTATCTCTTCCATTGTATTCCATTGCTTACACGCCGGACACTGACCGTACCATTTCGGCGAGTCATAACCGCATTCGGTACAAACATACATGGTTTTATTTGTATTTTTAGACATGCTTTACTCCCTTGATATAATCATTTATTCCCAAAAAAACGCTAAAAGCAAAGGAACAACGATATTGTGTATTTTTAAACCGATTCAATTCGGCAGTATTCGACATAAAGCCGCACTCTAAAAGCAACGCGGGCATGGGCGCGTTATAGATTATATAAACGCTTGAATCCATTTGCTTGAGCGGTCTGTCATTACCTTTTTGAACAGTAGTGACCAGGCGTTTTTGGATAGCCTCACTCATTGTAATGCTTTGTTTGTTTTTCGGTCCGTAAAATAATTGTGAGCCCCAATAGCGCGTATCGGAAAAATTATTCATATGAATACTGATAAATAGCGAATTTGGAACACTCTTCGCTATTTTAAGCCGATTATGAATATCCGACACATTTTGCTCGCGCAGTGAGGCGGAGTGATCATCACAAATAAAAGCGTCTTTTTCTCTTGTCATAACCACTTGATACCCGTTTTGAATCAGTATTTCACGCAAAGCAAAGCCGAGAGCCAGATTAATGTCTTTTTCACAAGTGCCATCAGCACCAACCGCGCCGCCGTCCGGACCGCCGTGCCCACAGTCAATTACGATAGTCGGCAATGCACTCACGATTTGTTTGGATTCAGTATTTTTGTAAATGGGCACAACAAAACAAATGCCAAACAAAATAATCGATACTAATACAATGCACAAAAATGATACTAAACAAATAAATACTGATTTTTTCATACTTTACTGCCTTTCAATAGATAGTAAAGTATATGTTTAAAAGAAAAAATCATGATACTATTTTATCATAAGTCAAGCCTATCTTCAAATATAAATACTATTGGAGGTGGTTTATTATCTTTAAAATACTCATAAGCGTTCTTTCAGGGCTCTATTTCTTTGCGCTCAATGTCAGAGAT
>JAFWGH010000059.1 GCA_017512465.1 Clostridia bacterium | reverse complement strand
CGGTACACTAATTGACGTTATAAGTGAAGTAAAGTGCAGTGCCAACAACGCGCCGACACCTGAAACAACAGAAAAGAAAAAAGATTTAATAAAGATATTTTTTATCATTACCGCCAAAATGATAATACCGCCTGCAAGCACGAGAAAACCCATCATAATGATAAAACTGTAATTCATCAACTATCACCCGTATACCATATGCGGCGGGACAAACAATTATGCTAAGAAAAAAATGCCACAGGATTGCCCGACTGTCATTAAGGATAACAGCCGGGCTTCCCTGTGACATTACCAAATACATAGCAAAGCATACGGATTACGCCTCTTGTGTATCTGCGGCTTCTTCGCCTTTTTTGCCTTTTTTCTTTTTCACGCTTTTTTTCTTTGCCTTATTCTTTTTCGGCAGCGTCAGCAAGCAACCGCTAACACCGGCTGCAACAAGCATCAGCGCAAAAATAAACGGAGCAATACCGACAAAATTCATTGAATAAAACAAAAATGCAATAACCGCAAGAAGTGACGCAACAACTGCAATAGCAAGAAAAGCATAGCTGTCAGCTCTCATAAGAATACCCTTTCCGCTTAAAAACCGTGAAAACACAACGCATTAACACTGCAAGCTTCCATTTATATATAATATTATACACGCACTGACACTTTAATTCAATAAGACAATTCTTGATTCCGGAAAAATGTGTTTTATTTTCACATTTTCTATTGACAACGCCATAAAACTATGATATATAATTAATGTGTGAGTTTTAAACACTTTAGGTGACATATGATGAAGTATTATTTAGTGCGCTCCAAAACCGGAGCAATTCTTTTTGCAAAGGGATGTGATATTATTTCACATATCCATATTGATTCTTCTATCATTGACCCTGCACAAGTCCTTTCTGTCATGAAAGATAATCAAGTTGCACCCGAACATTTGCAAAATGTTTATGATGATTTAATAGCCGATTTTGCCAAAATAAAATGAATCTTTTCTTTTTTCGACAAACATGATATAATATTTAAAGTAAATTATATTTTAATGAAAGGTTTATATCATGGCAAATACCTCTTCCCCCGGAAAAACAATCGTACTTACCGGTGCTTCCGGTCACATTGGTTATGCACTGCTACTCAAACTGCTCGAGCAGGGCGAAAAAGTCAGAATACTCATTCGCCGCAATGAAAAGCGCTTTGACAAACTTGGTTGCGAAAAAGTATTCGGTGATGTCAATAATCCCAAATCTCTGGATAAGGCGTTTAAAGATGCCGATATTGTCTATCACCTTGCCGGGATAATTGATATCAACAACGGCAATGATTCTCTTGTTTGGAAAGTCAATTATGAGGGGGTTAAAAATGTTGTGGAAGCCTGCCGCAAAGCCGGTGTTTCAAGGCTTGTTTACGCTTCGAGTGTAGATGCCTTTACCCCGTTGCCTCTCGGTGAGCAAATGAGCGAGCTCACACACTTTGAGCCTGACAGGCTCGAAGGCACTTATGCCAAAACCAAGGCGACGGCAACAAATTATGTTTTTGAACAGTGTGCCGAAGGATTCCCTGCAGTGGTGGTTTACCCGGGTGCCTGTATCGGTCCCTATGATTATAAAATTTCCAATATTGGCGAAATGGTGAGAAAGTGCCTGCACGGAATAATGCCTGTTTCGCTTGATTTCGGTGCCTATAATTTTGTCGATGTGCGCGATGTAGCAGACGGTATGATTGCCGCCGCCAAACTGGGAAAAATCGGAGAAGGCTACATCCTTTGCGGTGAACAAATCTCAACCGATGATTTTATAAAAACCGTATTGGAAGCGTGCGGAAAAAAAGCGCCTAAAATAAAAATGAAAAAGTCGCTTGTCGGCGCTGCTGCACCGGTTATGGAGGTTTACTATAAGCTTTCCAAAAAAACACCTCTCTTCACCCGCTATTCCATTCGCAAGTTAACTTCTAATTGTGATTTTTCAATTCAAAAAGCACGAGATGAACTCGGCTATCAGCCAATGAGTGTTAAACAGAGTATCATCGATATGGTTGAGTGGATACGCGCGCATGAAGCAAAATAAAAATATAATGTTATTATGAAGATATGAGGCTGTCTCAACGCTTTTCGTTGAGACAGCCCCCCTTTTTACGCTTTTCCCTTTTCAATATGTTTTATGCACAAAAGAGCGTTTTAGAATCACCGAAAACATATTGAATAGCAAAAAAATTAAAACTTGCCGATTTAGAAAAAAAGTGCTATGATGAATACGAAAGCAATACCCCTTGTGTCCATAAATAATACATTTTAGAGGTAATAACATGAAACGCAAAAAAGGTAAGAAAATTGTGATGATTGTACTCAGTATTCTTTTAGCGGCGCTCCTCGTTTTCGGAGTGACCCAGTTATTCTACTATCCCCATTATATTGCCAACCGCAAGCCTGTCAGTGTGAGCGATAGTGATAGCGCGGATATCAAAATTATCAGCGCAAATGTGCGCACCTACGCACCGGGCGATATGTTTAAAAAAAGCTGGTTTTACAGAGCGGATTTATTGGTAAACTCCATAGCCGAAAAGAATCCGGATATTATCGGTTTTCAAGAGGTTACCAAAATGCATTATAAATACCTTTGCGAGACTTTGCCCGGTTATGATAATGTTATCACCTACCGAGATAAGAGCTTGATGCCGGAGGCTTGCCCTGTTTTTTATAAAGAGAGTAAGTTCAACCTGATTGACAAGGGTTCATTTTGGTTGAGTGAAACACCGGATGAGATGAGTAAGGATTGGGGCGCTATGTGCTACCGCATCTGCTCCTATGTGATTTTAGAAAATAAAGCGGACAGTAAACAATTTGTAGTCTTTAATACACACCTTGACCATATAAGCGATGAAGCGCGCATTAAAGGTATCGCTGTTGTACTCGATAAAATTAAAGCCTTCGGTTCCCTGCCGGGTCTTATTATGGGAGATTTCAATGCCAAGGAGGATAGCGAAACCTATCGCAGTGCAACCGAAAACTTTCTTGATGCGAAGTATCAGACCAAAAACACCATGAAAGGCGCTACTTTCCAAGACTTCGGTAAAAGTTTGGATGCGGAAAATATTGACTACTTCATGATATCCAAAACGGGCTTTACGGTCAATGAATACCAAATCCTCAACCAACCGGTAAATGGTGTTTACACCAGCGACCATTTCCCGATTTATTTATCGGTTAATCTCGATTAAATATTTTTTAAAAACCGCAGGACATATAGTCCTGCGGTTCTTTTTTATGTAATGCTTATTCTTCAGTCGCTTCTTCGAGCGGTTGATCCAAAATGCCGATGCGCTCATATTCATGCGCAATGCGGTGATTAAAGGCTTTCACACGATCACTAATGGGTTTAACCATCGCTCTGTCATAGGTTAACAAACCGTTTACCTCATTTTCCACATCGGAAACCTCGGTATAGACAACTGCGCTTAAACCTTTTTCTATGAGCGGCAAAAGCTGCCCTAAGTACAACTTCTCAAGCTTGGTTGTCAGCTGCTCACGGGTTTTGAACATTCTGTAGCCGAAAGCGGATTTCGGGCACCAAGTGTGGTTCTCGGTTTTTAAGGAATATCCGCCAAACTCGGAAATGACATACGCTCTGTTATCCGGTTGATGGATTTTAAGCGGTAAAATATAAATATGGGTACTTCTCATATCCCCTTCATACTGGTCATACCAACCGCTGGCATGGTCCACCAGTCTGGAGGGATCATATTTTTTCACAGCCTTGGCGATTCTGGCAGCATCAAACTGTCCCCACGCTTCATTAAACGGCACCCAACAGCAAAGACTTGTCACATTATAGAGCGCATCCATCATTTCAAAGCTCTCTGTTTCGTGCTGGTCTCTCCACTCTTTTTCCTTTCTGCTTAACACATTATACGCTTTTTGAGTGGTGTCTTTAAACCTGTTTTTCATGCCTAAGTGTGTTTGGATGTTTGCCTTAACACCGGCATAATACATGCCGACCTCTTTACCGCCCGAAACCATATCCTGCCAAACGAGCATACCGATTTTATCGCAGTGATAATACCAGCGTGCACACTCGGTCTTGATATGCTTTCTAAGCATATTGAAGCCTAAATCCTTCATAGACTGAATATCATATACGAGTGCTTCATCACAAGGTTGTGTATAGATACCATCCGGCCAGAAGCCTTGGTCGAGCAAGCCGTTCATAAAATACGGCTTATTATTTAAGAACAATCTCGGTGTGCCGTTTTTATCCTTTTCCATGGAAAACTTGCGCATACCGATATAGCTTTTGACTTTATCCACCGGCACATCATTTTCGCTGATGGTGATTTTTACATCATATAAGAAAGGATCCTCCGGTGACCAAAGGTGCATATCGTTGAGCACAATATTGAACTCATCCAATTTGCTCGTTGCAGTAGCCACAATATTATCATTGTCAAACACTTCAAAAGTGATGGATGTGTTGATGCTCTTGTTGGAAATGTCGGCTCTAAAAGCGATGTTTCCATTATCAATATCGGGCACCATTTTAAAGCTTTGCAAGTAAGTGGTGCTGACCGGTTCCATCCACACTGTTTGCCAAATACCGGAGGTCGGCTGATACCAAAAACCATGGGTGGTAAGAGACTGCTTGCCTCTGTCCTGCCATCCGTTATCCGTCGGGTCATATACGGAAACCTTTAATTCATTTACCAAGCCGGATAAAGCATCGGTAATATCCACGCTAATCGGAGTATATCCGCCTAAGTGCCTGCAAACAGAAACACCGTTTACATAAATCTCACTATCCCAGTCAATGGCACCGAAATGCAAAATAATGCGCTTACCTTCCCAAGCTTCGGGAATTTCAAGCGTGCGGCGATACCAAAGCCTATCCTTTTCCGTGAGCACTCTATGAACCCCTGAAAGCGGTGCTTCCACACCGAAGGGCACCAAAATCTCACCTTCAAACTCGGTAACATCTCTTTGCTCTTTTGCGACAATGGCATATTCCCACAGACCATTGAGATTTTTCCATTCTCTTCTTTCAAACTGCGGAGTCGGATATTCGGGTAAAACATTTTCCGGGTCGACCTCAGCCGCCCAATGCGTTTTGATTAAATCACCTTTGACTTCCCAAGCCATGAAACAATCCTCCTAAATCTTATTTATCATGTCCTCGTTCCCTAATGACAAAGCGAACGGGTGTACCTTCCAAACCAAAAACTTCCCTGATTTGATTTTCAATATATCTTTGATATGAATAATGAAACAAATCTGCCCTGTTGACAAAGCATACAAATGTCGGCGGGCGGGTGGAAGCTTGCGTAATATAGTAAATCTTTAAGCGCCTGCCCTTATCTGTCGGCGGCTGTACTCTCGCCTCGGCATCTGCCAAAACATCATTGAGCTTGCCGGTGCTGATACGCATAGCGTTTTGATTATCGACAAATGAGATTAATTCAAACAATCTGTCTAAACGCAAGCCGGTCTTTGCGGAAATAAAAATGATTGGCGCATAAGACATAAATGAAAAATCATTCATCAGTTTTTTGCGGTATGCATTCATGGTTTTACCGTCTTTTTCCACAGCATCCCATTTATTCACGGCGATAATACAGCCTTTGCCCTGCTCGAGGGCAATGCCTGCCACCTTGGAATCCTGCTCGGTAAAGCCTTCAACCGCATCTATCATAATCACGCACACATTTGCTCTTTGCACTGCCATTTGTGCGCGCAAAATGCTGTATTTTTCAATTTGATTGTCTACACGGCTTTTTCTGCGCAGTCCCGCCGTGTCAATAAAGGTGAACTTACCATACTCATTTTCTATTAAAGTATCGGTAGCATCACGCGTGGTGCCGGCGATATCGGAAACAATCACACGCTCCTCACCGGCTATTTTATTGATTAAAGAGGATTTTCCGGCATTCGGCTTGCCGATAACGGCAACCTTAACACTGTCATCCTCCGCTTCATCCAAAACATCAAAATCCGGTATCTGCTCACATACGGCATCAAGCAAATCACCGGTACCTAAGCCGTGAACAGAGGAAACCGCAATCGGGTCGCCCAATCCCAAGTTATAAAACTCATAAAATTCAGGAGGATTTTGTCCGATTGTATCGCACTTGTTAATACAAAGCACTACCGGCTTGCCGCTTTTGCGCAGCATAGAAGCAATTTCACTGTCTGCTGCCATGATACCGGAAGTAATATCACACACAAAAATAATGACCTCTGCGCTATCGATTGCTAAATTTGCCTGGCGGCGCATTTGTGCCAAAATGATATCTTCACTCTCCGGCTCAATACCGCCGGTATCGATTAAAAGCAGACTCTTTCCGCGCCAATCACAATCGCCGAAAATGCGGTCTCTGGTAACACCGGGCGTATCATCCACAATGGATAATCGCTTGCCGATTAATTTATTAAAGAGTGTAGACTTTCCGACATTCGGTCTGCCTACAATTGCAATTACGGGTTTCATCTGCTCTCTCCCAATAGTGCCTCAAGCAATTCATAGCCATCGTTTGCGATAGGAATCACGCGCGTATTTAAGCGCTGTGCAAGCTGCTCGAGGGTGATATCATCCAAAAATATATTTTCATCGTTTTTTAACATCGCTTTCGGTATTAAAAGTGTATCCTCGGGCGGATTCGCTTCAAATGCCTTTAGTAAATCAGAGCCGGTTAACAAGCCGGAAACTGTAATTTTTGAGCCGAAAAAGCGATTTTTCACTGCCACAACATTAACAGAAATATTGTAACATTTTTCATGTAATAAATCAACTAATTCTTGAAATAAAGGCGCTGCCGCTTCCCCTGCTGCAAGCGTTAAAGTTACAGAGCGATTGCTCGGTGAAACACTCTCTAAAGCGTGTATAAATTCATCCTTCATCATCGCCCACATGCCCACACCGTTTTCGAGCTGTTCAAAATCTTCATAAAACGCCGCATCCGGTATTTTTCGACCGGCTTTTAGATAAAATTCATCCGCCGCAAACACAAGTTTTGTGCCGTATTGCTCCAAAAAACGCTGCTCATATTCATCAATAATTTGTAATACATTTTCCGCGCTTTCCCGGGTGTATGGCTTTAAATCATATAATCCCTCGCGGTAATCGGTCAAACCGACCGGCACCACTGCCACGGATTGCAGTTCGGGATAATACTTTTCAAGCTTATCTAAAGAATAGCGCAGCTCTTCCCCGTCATTGATACCGGGGCACAGCACAAGCTGTGCATTCATTTTAATACCGCCGCGCTTTAAATCATCCAAATACGAAAGCACCTTGCCGGCGCGCTTATTGCCCATCATCTCCACGCGCAGCTGTTCATTCATGGTGTGTACCGATACATTAATCGGAGAAATATGCATTTTGATAATGCGGTCAATTTCGCGCTGAGAAATATTGGTTAAAGTTAAATAGTTGCCAAATAGGAAAGAAAGCCTTGCATCATCATCCTTAAAATACAGCGTGTCGCGCATACCCGGCGGCAATTGGTCGATAAAGCAGAAAATGCACTGATTGGCGCAGCTTCTCTCCTTATCCATAATATAGTTTTCAAATTCCAAACCGATATCATCATAGGGTTGCTTTTTTAGGCGAATGGTTTTAAACCTGTTTTCTTTTTTGAAAACAAGCTCCAGTTTTTCTTCCGCAATATAAAAGTTATAATCCAAAAAGTCATGTATCTCGTTTCCGTTTACGGAAACAAGCTGCATACCTGCTTTGACTTTTCTCTTAAGCGGAGAGTGCTTCTCCACGCCGGTGATTTTAACCATATGTTGCCTTTCTAAATAAGGATTTGTGGAGGTGTTTAGCAAAACCACCAAAGTTGTGTTCGTTACAAGTCTACCCCTCTGTCACTTCGTGACATCTCCCCTCATCAAGGGGCGATATAAAGCGGTTAAATTGAACAACGAACCAACCGCG
>JAFWGH010000058.1 GCA_017512465.1 Clostridia bacterium | reverse complement strand
GGGTGAACGTATTAAACTCACCGTGTCGCAAGCGCCGGCACAGATAGCGGAAACAACGCACATTGAGATTTTAAGCGCAAAGGGGGAAGAACTGGAATCCCTTGATTACTGCGCAAAAACATATTGCGATAATGTGATAGCTATGAGTGATGAAACGCTTGCAGAGTATGCAGGCAGTGAGAGCGAGGCGGCGAGGTTAAAAACCCTTGCACACAGCCTTATCGCTTATGCCGCAGCGGCACAGGGTGTGTTTGCGGATTACGAAACGGTGAAAGTCACCTGTGAGAGCGAAGCCGTGAAAGCCCAAATTGAGGCGGCAACGGCAGTACCGCAAATCACGGTGAATAATGCGGGGCAAATTAAATTCTCATCCGTTTCCTTCGTGTGTACGAAAGATGCGCGCCTACGCTTGTTCTTAAATACCGACAACGCGACCTCTACACCGCCTGCACCGCAAAGTGATGACGGCACGGCGGCACTCAAATATGTGATGAGAGACGGTGTAAAAACATATTTTGTGGAAGTGAGCGGTATTAACGCGGTCGATTTTAGCAAAAAAATCACCGTCACCTACGGCGGCTCCGAAATCACCCTCAGCGTGCTCGATTTCTGCGGTATTGTTCTCAAAGAGGGCAGCACCGCAAGCACAGCGATGAAACACTTGGCTAAATCATTAATCGTTTATTATAATAATGCAAAAGCATATTTTAATTAGAATTTATGCGCACGAAGCGCACTGAATATTTTGGAATTTGGAGAGTAGAGTTTGGAGTTGATGGCAGGAATGCTTGGAGCGCACGCCAGACCCTCTGTCACTTCGTGACGTCTCCTAACCGGAGCCCGTACCCTCTGTCGGCTTTGCCGACATCGCCTTGCCGGCGCCCTCCCCTTTTGTCGCCTTTGGCGACATTTCCCCACGCAGTGGGGAATCACCCTGCACTGCAGGGAGTCACCCTAACAGGGCAATGCCGTCAACTTAAGGCACTTTTTTTAAAAAACGAGTCATTCTGAACGCAGTAAGCCCACAATAATCCCTCGTCTATTAAAATAGTAGAAAAAATGTTATTATTTTTATGTAATTCTTTTAAATTTTATTTAACATTTTTCGGTTGAAACAGAACACGCTTTCTGCTACAATCAATGAATAAAAGTTTTAGTTGTAAAATATTCAATTTGGAGAAAAAGTGATGAAAAGAATAAGACAACTAATCAGTATTCTGTTGACGGCGGCGTTGTTGTCAGGCGTGCTTTGTTTTAGCGGCGCAAATGCGGCAAATACTGCCGAAATTACCGCTGACTATAAAAATTTAAACTCCAAAAACTGGATGTCAGCCATTGCGGACAGCCTCTATCTTTGCGAAATCAATCTTCCCGGTTCACATGACAGCGCAACCGCATATTGCAAAAACACAACAAACAACCATGCCGAATTCTTCGGCTTTCCTGTATTGAATACGGGTAAATATGCAAAAACGCAGTCGCTCACGCTTGCAAAGCAGTTAGAGGCCGGCGTGAGGTATTTGGATTTGCGTTTTTCTCCCGCACAGGGAAAATTGCTGCTTTGTCACGGCAACAGGCAAAAGGCGGCGTATGGCCTTTATGCGGCGGGCGTATTAAGCGTACTTCATCCGGTATTTTTGTTAGCGGTGTATTTTATTTCTCATTTAGATATAGAGTTTTATGCGTATGAAGATGAGGCATGCACCGTGCCGTTAACGAGTGAGAGCGTGCTCGAGCAGGTAAAAGACTTTTTAAAAGAAAACCCGAGCGAGTGTGTAATTATTACCGCAAAAAAAGAAAACGGTGATGAAGAAGAATTTGTAAAACTCCTTCGGGAGCAGATACGGCAATTAAAAACACAAAAAAACCCTGCGACAAACGAGGCGTATTTATATACTCAAAACGGCGCAGGCGTTTATACAAAAATGCCTTCTCTTTCGGAAGTTAGGGGAAAAATTGTTTTAATGACCCCCGCATATGAAACGCTGGGGGCGGGAGATATGCTGGATGCCGGCAACGGCGCAGGGCAAACCGCCTTTATGGGAATGCCTTTTTATTACGAAAACCACTGGAATGTGACGGCAAAGAAAAAAAATAAAATATATTAACGATTTTGTTCAAACACATTCTGCCGATATGCAGAAAAACCCGACAAAACATTTGCCTTATGCCAATGTACTCAAAACCAACTCAAACACGGCAATGCGCCAAAGTCCTTATGAGATTGCAACACAGGTAAATCAAAGTCTGTATGCGCCCGGTCACCTTGTGAAAGGGCGTTACTACGGCTGGATTATGGGCGATTTTATGGATGAAGAAACTTGCAGCGCCATATGGCAGACGAATTATTTTGTATTTGAATAACATCATAGAAATCAGCAAAACACCCTAAAAGGAGCAGTACGATGGACAAGATAGCATTTGTTATTCGACAGGTTCTCATTATTTGGTTTGCGCTTGTTGCGTGGATTGGCGGTGCCGTGTCGGGTGAGCCGTCTATCACCTCCGGAAACATGCAAATCACCCACACACTTGAGTATAACTATGGTGAAGGCGTCAGTTTTTGCCAGGGGCTTGCGACGGACGGAAAAGTTTTTTACGGCATCGGGGCATATAAGTTTCTTGACTACAATGCCATTACGAAAATTGATATAGAAAGCGGCGAAATTCTTGAGTGTAAAGAGATGTGCCTGCCCAAAGAATTGTTGCTTAAAGGTTATTCGCATCTCGGTGACGGGTGCTTATATAACGGCAAACTGTATATCGCGTTAGAGGATTTCGGGTTTCGCCATCCCGGCGTGATTGCGTATGACCCGCAAACGCTGGAGTATATTGATTTTCATACTTTGCCCGAAGAGGGGCGCGGGAACGGGCGCATTCCCTGGTGCGTGATTCAGGATGATATTTTGTATTACTCTCAATCTAATGATGTGGATGAGATTCGTATGCTCAATTTAAGCGATTTTTCGTACCGTGGCGCTTTGAAAATTGATACAACGCTTTTCAAGGTGCAAGGCGGCGAAATTTATAACGGTACACTTTATATGGTGACGAATTCCGGTTACCGCAATAAAACGATGTATGCGGTCAATTTACAAACCGGCCATGTGGAAGAAACTTTTGTGCGCTGTACCGGCAGGTTGGATGCAGAGGGTGAAGGCATTGCCATTTGCCCGCTGAAGGATGGTTCGGTGTTTCACATTATTGATGTCGGTTCCAAGGTGAGGATTATCAGTTACCGACCTACGCAGTAATTCTTTAATGCCGGTCGGAATATAAAATACAGACCCGTACCGACAAGGCAATGCCTTGCCGATATCGGCAATTAGCCATGAAAAATCGCGGCGGCGAAACGATGTTTTACATTTTCCTTTAAGTTTCGGCATTGCAAACAGGAGAGAAAGTAAATTATATTATGTGGTTATCTGTTTTATTCTTTTTGTTGAGCATTATCCCCTCTGTTTTGGTGATTGTATGGATAATGAAACGAAAAAAAGAAGATTTGGAATACAAAAAAAGTTGCAAATCGGCGCTTATCAGGGGGTTGATATGCGTGTTGCCGATTCTGGCGCTTTCCGCTGTATTATACATAGTCAGCCGTATTCTGAAAGCGACGGCGCTGCAATCCGTTAACATTCTCGTTTACAAGGCAATTTACACATTTATTGTGCTGGCATTTGCAGAAGAGTTTGTAAAGTTTTTCTCCTTTAAAGGGCTGCTCAAAAAGCGTAAAATCAATTATTCATGGGCAGATGTGGTTGCGTTTATGGTTATTATCGGTACCGCTTTCGGTTTGGTGGAGGATATTCCGTACGCCATCGGCGCCACACCTGTGATTTTGCTCGTTCGCGGGTTTACGATGGGGCATTTGGGCTACGGTTTTATGATGGGATGGTTTTACGGCAAAAAACTCTATACCGGCAAAAAGCGATACGGTGTATTGGCTTTTGTGCTTCCCTTTTTGCTGCACGGGTTATATGATTTCTCTTTAACGCCGGAGTTGTTGGAGTGGAATGATAATATTGCATTTTTAGGCGTAGCGTTAGCCGTTACGGACCTTGTGTTGCTTGCGCTGATGATTCGTTTCTTTATTACCGCGCGCAAAAAAGAGCACTATAACACCGATTTAACTGTTATGTTCGGTAAAAGTATATAAGGCATAAGCATAGTGAAGTGTGAGTTCTTTCCCCTGATTTATTTACGCTTAGGCGGATAAATCAGGGCTTTTTTTGCAATGTAACACCTTTTATGGCGCGAAAAGTGTTAAAAGGTTTAGCCAAAATAAACAGGCGCTTGCTCATTTACGCCCGCGCAATTATGTACTGCTTTATATAGATGAAAAAACGGTAAATATGCCGCGAAAAAAGTTTTTATTTAAACGCACAGCGCAAGTGGTTATTGTTAAACAAAAACGCAGAAATTAGAAAGAAATTAGAATATATTTAATAAGTACTGGACTTTATCTGTGATTTATTGCTATAATATAATATAAAAATTTTATCTTAATTTAAGGGGGAATATTATGAAAGCATGGTGCAAAGCAGTAGGGATACTGTTATCGGTTTTAATTGCATTCGGGTCTTTTGCGGCACTCCCTGCCGGGGCGGCTGCGCAAGAGAGTGAGATTCAGTATATATTCCGCGAATGGGATGCAGAGCATCATGTGATAGTAAATCATAACTACGCATGCAGTGACTACACCGAGCTGGCAGAGGTGGAGGGCAACCGCCTGAGCGCGGGGTGCTGCTATGTGGTAAGCGAAAACACCACCATGCCCGAGCGCTTATTCGTTGAAACGGGCGTAGTTCACCTCATTGTATGCGATGATACCACTTTAACCCTCGGTATGGGGATTGAAGTGGCGCCCAAGGCTTCGCTTTCGATTTACACCCAAGCTTACAACAGCGGGAAAATCTATGCGAATATCAACCGTAATGAACTCCCTGCCGAATATACGGATATGGCGATTATCGGCGGCGGTATCGGCGATCCCGATACCGGTGATATCACCATTCACGGCGGTATTTTAGATTTGAATTCCAGCGGCTGGACCGGCGGCAGCGTGATTGGCGGCGCAAAGGGCGGCTCGGCAAATGTAATAAGCATATATGGCGGCACGATTGATTTGCACCAAACCGGCAATGCCGCGCTCCTCGGAGGGGGCAACGGCGCATGTGGGAGCCGATATCAAGGCGAAGGTATTCGCATCTATGACGGCATTCTCAACGCCGAGGGGCTGCAAGGCAGCATTTGCACCGGCATCGGCTCCGGCAGTTACTGCGATGGCTCCGGCGGCTCGATTGCGATTTACGGCGGCACGATTGCTGCAGTAGGCACGGGCGGTGCGGCAGGCATTGGCGGCGGTTCGGGCACCACGAACCCCCCAATAGATATTTACGGCGGCTCGGTAACGGCAAAGGCAGGCGGCGCCAATGTGACAGGCGCCGGTATCGGGACCGGGTGTAAAGCAAACCAAACACAGCCTATCGGCATTTACGGCGGCACGGTGATTGCCTCCTCGCATTCCGGTGCCGGTATCGGTGCAGGGTGCGGCGGTAATGCACAAAAAATAGTAATTGATGATGCAAGTGTCATTGCCACGGTCAGCGCAGGCGGCGCGGGCATTGGCGGCGGCAAGTACTACAGTGGCGCCGGCGGCTATGGCGGCGATATCAAGATTTGCTCGGGTGCCAATGTCGTGGCAACCTCTTACAGCTATGGTTCGGCACAAGATTATATCAATCGCATGAATGAATGCATTTCCGGCAGTAAAATAAAGACCGATGGTTCTGCTTATGGTAGCAGCGTGGCTTCTTTGATTACGTTTCTAATTGAGTGGTTTCAGTCTGATATTTCGGGCTGCGGTATCGGCGGCGGTTATGGAGGCGGTGCCGGAAATATTACCATTTCCGGTAGCAAGGTGATTGCCCAGAGCGGTGCCTATTCGGCAGCTATCGGCACAGGGAATGAGTCGACAGGCAGCTGCTCTATCACAATTGCCGACAATTCCGATGTGAAAGCATCTGCGGGAACAGACGCGGCAGCCATCGGTACGGGCAACGAGTGCGAGAGTGCGTGCGGTCACATTGACATTTATGAATCTACTGTTAGCGCTCGTGGCGGTGCATACGGCGCGGGCATCGGCGGCGGCGACGCTACGGGCGGCGGCAATATCACCATTACAAACTCAACCGTGAAAGCTTACGGCGGTGCGGATGGTGCCGGCATCGGCGGCGGTGAAGGCGGCGCCGGCGGCACGATAGAGATTACGGCTTCCAATGTATATGCCACGGGTGAAATTAACGCCGCGGGTATCGGCAACGGCGGCACGATAGAGATTACGGCTTCCAATGTATATGCCACGGGTGAAAGTAACGCCGAGGGTATCGGCAACGGTGAGGACGGCGATGTTTGCTCCGTTATCATTAATGATGGCAGCACGGTGGAGGCGCGCGGCGGTGAAGTCGGCGGTCTGGCGATTTGCAATGCCAATAACGGCACGTTTAACGATTCTCATACTTCCGCTTTTTTGCATAATGCTTTAAAGGTGGAAGCCGGCTGTAATTCGATGTATACAAGCACTTATTACGGACAGAGCCGCTATGCTGCTGTCTTTGAAAACCGCTATGCCAAGATTTACCCGTGTTCGCATCCCGAAACAGAGGTGCGCTGGGAAAATGCGATGGGGCATGGCAGCTATTGTAAGGACTGTTCGGAACAAATCGGTTCCTCCGAAAGGCATGATTGGAGCGATGGCGTTTGTACTGTTTGCGGTTCTACCGCCGAAATGAAAACCGTGAAGCTTATCGAACAGGATGCTAACGGCGAGGTCGTAACGCAGGTGCAGGTGCCGATGGGTGCATTCTACAATTTACCGGAGTGCCAAAATGCGCCGGACGGTATGGAATTTGTCTTTTGGAATTATAACGGCTTCGGACTTGTTCCCGGCGGTCGGATTGATGTGCAGTCCGAGGTTGTCACCGCCAAAGCGGTATATGCCCCTGTGGTTAATACCTATTATATAGATGAAACCGGCGCGAAAAAATCGGTAAAGGCAAAGCGCTTGCAGGCAGCCGAGAATATCACTTTATCCGATGGGTGGTACATATTGGATAGCGATACGGAAATTGGGATGACGATGTTTTTGCACGGCAATGTCAACTTGATATTGGCAGATGGCGTTACCATGTCTTTTGATGCTCGCTATGATTCCGAAAAGAGTATTCGCGCATTGGGTGAAGATAAGAGCTTGAAGGTGTACGGGCAAGAGCAGCAAACAGGCACGCTTGATTTCGGCACCTTGCGCGAAAACGATTTGTGCGGCTTGGAGCAATACGGCGGCATCATAAAAGCGCGCGGATTATCCCTGTATGGTGATTGTGTGCTTGGCGGCGGCAGCTTTAAAGCGGATTGGCTCGAGGCAAATGCGCTGTACTACAGCGGCGGTAATGCGACCATCGGCGATTGCGATGTTTTTGAAAACACGGCGCGCCTGCGTTGGAGCAACCTGAGCGACACCCTTTTGCTGGAGGACTTCAATAACAGTATGCAATTCACAGTCGATACTGACCGACCGCTTCGCGATGAAAGCGGCAATATCTACACCGGCACTTTGAGCACCGAGCAGGTCGCTACACTGAAGGCAAAAACACTGACACCGTATTTAGAGCATGATTATGGCGAACCGGAATGGGTGTGGACAGATGAATACAAGAATGCCGTGGCGATATTCCGGTGTAAAGATTGCACTGAAGAGCAATCGGTACCTGCCACGGTAAACGTTGAGGATAAGGATAATATCAGAACCTCCACCGCCACATGTCGGTTTATGGGCGGAACATACACGGCTACGCATACCACAAAGCTACTGTGGGATATTGATATCGAAAGCGCGCCCCACGGCACGGTTACAACCGATGCGCTGCAAAAGAAAGCCGGTGCAACGGTTTCATTGGTCATCTCTCCCGAGGAAGGCTATGTGCTTGACTCGCTCAAGGTGTATGATAGCGAAAATCATGAAATCGAGGTAAATGAAAACACATTTAAAATGCCGCAGTCCGATGTCACCGTCAAAGCTGTATTTATTGCCACAGCGCTGAATATTACCGTTGGCGGCGTAAGAATTAACACGGAAAATGCGGCGGATATTCTCGGTAACGGTACGGTGCGTTTCGATTTTGATACCAATACATTAACGCTGCATGATGCAACGCTTGAAACGCTGAAGTATGCACAAGGGCTCGAATGTGCCATTCGCATCAATCAGGCTGCGGATACACCGCTGACAATTCACCTTGAGGGCGCCAACAAAATTGTGAATGAACACACAGACAGTGAAACCACGCAAGAGTATGGCTTGCTTGCATATGATAACGGCGCGGGTTACAGGTTCACGGGCAGCGGCTCACTGGATATTTCCATGAGCGCTCAAAATGAAAATATTTCTTATTGCGGTATCGAAACAAGAAAATCCACTACTCTGAACAATGCGCATATATCCGTCAACCTGCCCGGTGCGGCGAAAGCCATCGGTTACAATATGGTGTATAGTAATATGCTCTCACTCAAAGATAAGGCATCGCTCACCATCACCACCGGCGCAAATGCACAATCCTACGCGATGGCAAATAACCGCAATATAGAAAATCTTGATATTGAGAGCGGTTGTACATTTTTAGCAGTTTCGGATCATGCGGCGTTTAACGCTCAAAATCTGTTAACCGCACAGGCAAAAGCGCTCGGTGTGGGTGTGAATGTGCGCAATCAAAAAAGCGGCATGGTGCTGTGGGACGGTAAAAGCGCATTAAGCAATTATAAAATTATAAAAATCGGCTTTGAGCCTGCCAATAATGGTGTTAACCTCAAACTCGGTTCGGATATTACATCAAATTACTATATTGATTACACAGCGTATGAAGGCGCTGCTCGGGTCGTTTATACCTACAACGCCGTAAATGAAAAAGAGCAAAATGTGCCTGTGACCGAAACGGTTGATTTAAGCGATATTCCGGCAGGGCTTTTAGAGGGTGAACGTATTAAACTCACCGTGTCGCAAGCGCCGGCACAGATAGCGGAAACAACGCACATTGAGATTTTAAGCGCAAAGGGGGAAGAACTGGAATCCCTTGATT
>JAFWGH010000057.1 GCA_017512465.1 Clostridia bacterium | reverse complement strand
CTCAGTCGGTAGAGCGCATCCTTGGTAAGGATGAGGTCACCGGTTCAAATCCGGTTATCAGCTCCATTAAAACCCCCGCTTGTTACGCAAGCGGGGGTTTTTCATGTGCATGGTATTAAATTGTAAATCACTATAAATATCACCTTTTTTTACCAAATAGCAATTACTATTGAAAAACAAAACAAAATGCGCTACAATAAGATTAGAAAACAGAGAGGTAAAAATATATGGATGAATATAACGAGTACAAGCCGGACATTGTAACGGTAGAGGATGAAAACGGCAAGGAGCACACCTTTGAAATAGCCGATGCTATTGAAACAGATGAAGCGCGCTATGTTGCTTTAATCCCTGTTTATGATGAGCCGGAGGACATTCTTTCCGGTGACGGTGAATTGATTATTCTTGAAGTTATTGAAGAAAACGGCAACGAAATTCTGGCGCCGATTGAAGATGACGCGCTCTTTGATGAAATTGCGGGAATCTTTGAAGAAAGACTTGAAGAGCTTTACGAAATCGAGCCGATGGACATGGAACAATAAACTAAGTTTATAAAAATTCCTGCTGTGTGCGACCATCATTAGCAACTTAACCCAACACACTATTTTAAGGGATTTGCCTCGGTCGGCGGATTGCAGACCTCCCGGTGCGGGGCTTATGCGCCCGGATTGGACGAAGGGAGCGTGAACCCGGTCGGACATCACCCACCTGTTTACGAGCAGGTTATGATTCGCAATGAACCGGCATAGCGGGTATTTTTGTGGTATATCACACAAAGCTATACTACCGAAAGTTTATTTTTCGGTAGTATATTTTTTTATTTTGTTAAAAATAATAATATGAAGCAAATAAAGAATACAATCGGTTTAGTCATAGGCATCATTAATTCATTATTAGGTGCCGGCGGCGGATTAGTGACTGTTCCCTATTTAACAGAACAAGGTCTCTCGCAACAGCAAGCACAGGCAACTTCCACTTTTGTCATATTACCGCTTACAGTTATAAGCACGCTGCTCTATGGATATCAAAATTTATTCTCTTTTCGACAAGCTTGGGTATTTTTACCCGGCGGCATTTTCGGTGCGGTTTTAGGCGGTTTTTTTCTTGGTAAAATTCCTGCAAAACCATTAAAACTGATTTTCTCGGCATTTATGCTCTATGCGGGGGTACGCTTATTGTGGAAATGATTTTCGGCTGCATTGTGAGCATCATTGCCGGATTTTTGGGTGCAATCGGCGTTGGCGGCGGTTCGGTGCTGATTTTATATTTAACACTCTTTCTCGCTATGCCGCAGATACAGGCACAGGGTACAAACCTGCTCTTTTTTATCCCCTGCTCATTAGTCGGGTTATGCTTTCATATAAAGCACAAATTCGTTGATTTCCGCCGTGCCCTGCCGCTTATACTATTCGGCATACTCGGTGTTTTGCTCGGTTTCTATCTCAATCGACATTTTGATGAAGTGCTGCTGCGCAAAACCTTTGGTGCCTTTGTGCTTCTCATTGCCGCCACACAAATTTTTTCACTGTTTAAGAATAAAAACCATGAAAACTGAATCAATACCACCCGTCAAACGGGTGGTTTGCTCAGGGGCTATAAGCCCCGTTACTAACCCGCGTCTCAAGGCGCGGGCTTTCACTTTGTTCAAGCCTTATTGTTTTTGCCACCTTGGCGTGCCTCTAAAGAGGCTCGTTT
>JAFWGH010000056.1 GCA_017512465.1 Clostridia bacterium | reverse complement strand
ATGTACAGCTCAGCGCAGAGGCTGACAAATTTTATCTCACTTTCTCGACCTCTGCCAGCTTGTAGACAAATGATTTTGTCTACAAGCTGAATCGGTTTATTGCATAATAAACCGATTTTTTATGTGTGATTCGTTTGTTGCGCAATGAGCGGGTTTGTGATATAATATTTATATATTACATCTAAAGAACAGGTGAAAAAATGGGAATCAAAGAAACGCTTGTCAATTTGGCAAAAGAAGTGCCCGGCGGCTTGGATTTGATGTGCCGCATCAATGAAAAAAAGGCAGCGGCAAAATTCGGTGATTTGCCGGTACAAAAAAATAAGATAGTATTTACTAACTATATGGGGAAAGGCTTTGGCTGTAATTGCCGACCGGTAGCGGAAAATTTGCTTGCCGGCGGTGATGATTATGAGCTTGTGTGGGTGGTTTCCGACCCTGAAGCACAGCGCGCAAAGTTTCCGCAGAACATACGCCTTGTTAAATACGGCAGCGAAGAGATGATGCGCGAGTATGCAACTGCGGGCTTTTGGGTGTGCAATTATCATTTAGTGGATTTATTCGGTCACGGCTTGCGCAAAAAGCCGGAGCAGAGCTATATTCAAATGTGGCATGGCTCATTCGGCATTAAGCGGCAGGAAAAGGATGTGGACAGCTTAACCAAAGATAAGGTTTGGGTGAAGTTTTCCAAAATGAATTCCGAAAATACCGATTATTGGATTTCCAATTGCCGCTTTGAAAATGATGTGTATACCCGCTCTTTTTGGAATGTAAAAAATATTATGGAATACGGTCATCCGCGCAATGACATCTTTTTTCACGAGCATGAAGCCCTCAAAGCCTCAGTAAAGCGTACACTCGGCATCGGTGAGAAAGAGCGCTTTTTACTTTATATTCCCACATATCGGGATGATATGAGCACACAATACTACAGCGTAGATTTTCGCGCGCTTAAAGAAGCGCTCGAAAAGAAAACGGGTGAAAGCTGGAAAATCGTCATTCGCCTGCATCCCAAGCTTATTGAGCGCGCAGCGGAGTTTGTGCCCCGTGAATCGTATATTGTTGATGGTACGGCACATGATGATATCACAGAGCTGTTGGCAAGTGCCGATGCGGCGCTGACCGATTATTCTTCGGCGGTATTTGACTTTATGCTTTCGGGCAATCCTGCGTTTATTTATGCAACCGATATTGAAAAATATAATACCGACAGAGGCTTTTATTACGATATTTATACCACACCGTTTCCTGTGGCGACCGATAATGCAACCCTCATTAAAAATGTCGAGGACTTTGATTATGTAAATTATAAAGAAAAAGTAAAAGCATTTTTATCGGAAAAAGGCTCCTTTGAAGATGGCAAAGCCGCCCAACGCGTGGCAGAATTAATCAGACAGTTAACAAAATAGATTAAAAAATCACCTCGGGTTAGGTGAGTCCCCGTAACGAAGTTTGGTTTTTGCGTTGTATTTTCATCCGCCTAAGCGATAAAATTTCCCTTGAATACGGCAAGTATGCAAGAAAAATTTTCTCCCTTATTCGAATAAAACTACTTAGCAAAAACTGCTATGCACCCTAAAATCGGCAGATTTTTTGTCAGAATAAAGCAAAATAGTCGCTTAAGGCT
>JAFWGH010000055.1 GCA_017512465.1 Clostridia bacterium | reverse complement strand
ATGCGCTTTTTGCTTTTGGTGATTTTGCGCCTCGTCAGTTTTGCCGCTTCTTTTTGTCGCAGCTGTGATTCACAGCGCACCTTTTCAAAGAAAGCTTCTTTGTTTTCAATAGCATAAGTGCTTGCATAGCGAATGGTCTCTAACAATAATGCCCGAATCGCTTTTGTTGCAATATAGTGGGTGCAACAATGATTCAAATGATAGTGTTTGCCGAGTGTATAGGTAGAGCACTCGTAGTGGTCTCTATGTTGTTTGCCGCGATGGTTATACATCTTGGCACCGCAATCGGCACAGAATATTAATCCTGTTAACGGATTAGCTTCGCCGAGAGTATCTTTTCTTCTCGGTGTTTTTCTCAAACTCTGTGCAAGTAGCCAAGTTTCTCTGTCAACAATCGCTTCATGGGTGTTTTCAAAGATAAGCCACTCTTCCGGCGGATTTTTCACACCATGTTTATCCTTGTAGGATAATTTGCGGGTGCGGAAGTTTACAGTGTCGCCGCAATACTCTTGTTTAGAAAGAATGGCGCTGACCGTGAAGCCTGTCCAACTATACGGATGCGGAAAATCCTCTTTGTTTTTCCAACAGCCAATCCCTTTCCTTGCAAAGTACACGGATGGGGTTTCCGTTTTCTCTTCAAACAGTATCCTTGCAATATCATAAGGACCATGCCCTTCGGCAGTTAATCGAAAGATACGGCGCACAATTTCTGCCGCTTCTTCATCAATCAGCCAGTGATATTTATCTTCTGGATCTTTTTTGTAGCCGTATGGCGGGCTGTTGGTTGTCGGTTTTCCCGATTCTCCCTTAACACGAATTGCCGCTTTTTGCTTGCGACTTAAATCCCTCAAATACCATTCGTTCATGATATTTAAGAACGGTGCAAACTCGTTGCTACTTTGGTCGTCACTATCCACATTGTTGGCAACTGCCACAAAGTGGATGCCATGTTGGCGAAACATCACTTCAGTATAGAAACCGGTCTGCAGATATTCTCTGCCGATACGGCTCATATCCTTGACAAGCACATGGGCGACCTTGCCTTCTTCGATATCGGCTATGAGTTGTTTCCATGCAGGGCGGTCAAAGTTGCCGCCGGGATAACCGTCATCGGTGTAATGGACAAGATTACCATAGCCCTGTTGTAAGGCGTAGTTTTCAAGATACTTCTTTTGATTGATAATGGAATTGCTTTCACCAAGCAATTCATCATCACGCGACAGCCTTTCATACAAGGCTGTGATTTTTCCTTCAGTCTGTTTTATAGCCATTAGGCACTCCTTTCAGACTGACGGCTCATTTGCGGTACCGCCATTATACCACATTCCTTGCCGGTTTCCAAGAGTTCATTGTGCATCATTCTTAAAATTTTATCTTCCATTGTTTCCTTTCCGTCTTTCTTGAAATGAATTTTCACCTTATATGTGGTTGAACCGATGCGACGGAGGAAAACAGTTCTTTTTTCTTGCATATTTCTATTAACCTCCCATTGATGTTTTGATTATTTTGTGTATAATATTTATTGTTGGTTCCGCTTTGGTGTAATCGAAAATATATTAATGCGATAAAACACTTTAGCGAATAAAAAATTCCCTCTGAAAACCGCTTACTATGCGGTTTTCGGAGAGCAAAAGCGTTACATTTTTATTTTTGTCGATGTCTTCTGACGCGTTCGGCAGTTCGCAAACGCCGCATAAACGAAGCGCAATTTTCACTGCAATATTGCCTGTTGCCTGCAGCAGCAAAGGATTTGCCGCATACTTTACAACGCTTAACAGGCAAAGTGTGCAAAGCTGCATCTAATTCCACATCGAGCGGCAAAACGGCTTTTTCGAAATAGCGGCACAGCTTACTTTCGGTAAACGCAATGCCAAACATATAGCATTCGTCTTCCAACAGAAGACAACCGCATTCACAAAAATAATTGCCACAAGAATGTGTCACTAAATGATGAATTCTTTGTTTTTGGCGTTTTGTCAATTCTGCCATTGGTATTCCTCCTTTCCGAGAGTGATTTGTAATCTGAAACACAAAAATATGATTACTCCCTCACTAATAGGAGAAAAATGGCACGGTTTGCGGAACTGTTTTTATTACTTTATACAATATTAATTATCGGGAGGTGAGACTGCGGTGGATTATGAAGAAATACTCCAATTAAAAGAGACAGAGCAATTAGAAGAAGCAATAGCTGAAGAATACAGAGCCGAATTAGCACTTGATTTAGAGCAACCGGAAGAACACAAGCCGCAGCCGGAATTATCGCCCGAAAAGAAACGATTAAAAAGAGATATCGAACGGGAAGCGCTTGCAAGAATGGAACAAGCCGCGAGAACGTTGGAAGATTTTGAACAGGTAGTTGCGTGGTGGGACAGGCTTGACAGCAACCGAGAGAGAAAAGAACGCTATCATGAAATTTGCAGAAGCGGCGATGATTTACCTCTCGAGTTCGGTGCCGCATCCGATGGTACGGTTTTCCCCTCGCGGTTCAATACAGTATTGGCAAAACTTATTCAAAAGGGCGATTTTATCGATGCGATTTGCTTTTGCCCTTATGAAATTCATGAGCTTGTCACAGCCGATTATCTTTCGGCGGCATTAAGAAAATTATCCGAAAGCCACAAGGAAATCCTCTTTCGCAATGTTGTAAAAGGTGAAAGCACAAAATATATCGGTGCGATTCGCGGGCAAACGGATAGAAACATCCGCAAAGTGAAAGCAACAGCCCTGCGAAAGATACACAAAACCATTACACCGGAATTGATAAAAAGAGTGAACAATAAAAACCCTCTTACCATTGAGGAAAGAAGATTTGTTAAAAACGCCCTTGACGATAACAAGAGCGATTAGTATAATAGTAATATATTATTTAAATTTTAGGTTACAGCCTGTGAGGAAATATGAAACATCAATTTGAAAACTCTAATTCCACTTGGGTAAGATACAGTCGATATGAATGGAAAACGGCTGCAAACGGCAAAGAGTATTTAACTGTCGGTGTCGATGCTAAACCGCAAATTTATGATCCGCTCAAGGTCTATGAAGATTTGGTTTTAAACGCACTGTATATTGGCAGGATCGGTATGAGCAAGGCAGAAGATAGTATTATAAAGGAAGCGATTAAAGCATTCGCCGAAAAATATGGTTTGTTTGGTTTAATGACGGCATTGCCGACCACTGCCGAATTCTTAAATTATGAAGCTGTGTATCTGCCGAAAAACCACTTTATCAAAGCGGAAACAATGAAATGCGAAGACTACCTTTCTCTTTTCTTTCCGTTTAATAAACCGGATGTCAGGAAAAATGATGCTAATGTCTCGTGGGAGATTGCCGATGACAAAGAAATGATGGCATTGGCTTTGACAATAGATGAAAGACCGATGGCAGTCAACCTTTGTTTTCAGCGCAACTATGCAGAAGAATATGAATGGTTAAAGCAGCAGTTTATCGATTGGGCATTTAACGCAAGCACCACCTATTTGTATTATGCCGATAAAGAGTTTTTAGGTGACGATTCAAAACAATTAATGCGGCAAAGTATGGCAGCATTTGGGGGCAATGCACCGACATACCACATTGCTTTGTTGGATAAGCCGACATTGGTGTGGGATTTTCATTCATTATTGCTCGGCATACAAATGACGCTTTCGTTTATGCTGACAGATGAACACAAGCCATTAAGAGTGTGTAAAAAATGCAGTAAATTCTTTGTGGCAAGCAGACCGAGTGCAGTTTTTTGCAGTCCCCGCTGTAAAAACCAATTTAATGTGTATAAAAACAGGGCAAAGAGTAAAGATAGTGAGGAATAACTATGGGAATTGAGAAATATATCGGTGAAGCAACCGAGTATGATAAAAAGTTAAAGTTAGAGATACGCAAACCGAAGAGTTGGCTCAAAAGTGTCAGCGCTTTTGCAAACGGTATCGGCGGCACCCTCATTTTCGGCGTTGCCGATGACGGAACAATTGTCGGGCTGTCCAATGCACAGAAAGATTCCGAAAAAATCAGCGAAATCCTCAAAGCAAGGATGGACCCTATTCCCAATATTGTGATGGAAATACTTTCCGAAAACGGCAAAGAGTTTATTCTCTTGAAAGTATTACCCGGGCAGGAAACGCCGTATTACTACTTTGGAGAGGGTAACCGTATCGCTTATGTGCGCGTGGGTAATGAAAGTGTACCTGCAGATGCTACAGCACTAAAAAGATTAGTATTAAAAGGTGCTAATTTAAGTTATGATAGTATGTCCTCGGTTTACAAATTTGAGGATTATGCTTTTACAAAATTGCGCACAGTTTACCGCAAGCAAACCGGAAGCGAATTTGAAGAAAACGATTTTATTTCTTTTGAATTAGTAGATAAAGAAGGTAGCCTCACCAATGCCGGTGCACTGTTAGCAGACGAATCACCGATTAGGCAATCTCGCTTATTTTGCACAAGGTGGAACGGATTAGATAAAGCTTCGGGTGTAATGGAAGCGTGGGATGATAAAGAATATGAGGGTTCTCTCATTTCGCTGCTTCAAAACGGCACCGAATTTGTGAAGAACAATTCCAAAAAGCGTTGGAAGAAAACCGGTTCGGGCAGAGTGGAAATGCCCGATTATCCGGAGCAAGCCGTTCATGAAGCACTTGTCAATGCGCTCATTCACCGCGATTACACCGAAATCGGCAGTGAAGTGCATATTGATATGTTTGATGACCGATTGGAGATTTATTCTCCGGGTGGGATGCTCGACGGTACTCTTGTGCAACAATTAGATACAGATAGAGTGGCTTCGAAAAGACGCAACCCGATTATTGCCGATGTTTTCAGCCGCATGCACTTTATGGATCGCAGAGGTAGCGGATTCAGAAAGATTAAAGCCGATTACCGCCAATCGGTCAATTTTAATGAAAAAATGGAACCTGTTTTCGAGTCAAATCCAAATGCTTTTTATGTTACTTTGTATAACTTAAATTACGGTGCAGACATAGAAAATCCGGATTTTGAACAGAAAAACCTAGACTTTGAAGCTGAAAACCTGGACTTTAGAACCAAAAAGCTGGACTTTGAGCGTTATGTCAGCGGTTTGAAACTGAATCAGCCTACAAAAGATAATATATTAATTATGTTTAATGAATATGGTTTTGATAAACCATTCAGCAGAACGGATATTGTTGAATATACAGAATTATCTTTGGCTTCTGCAAGCGTGCTGATTAATAAAATGAAACAATTTGAGTTGATTGAAGCGGCAAGCGATCAAGGCAGAGGAAGGTACAAATTTAAAGAAAGATAAAAAATCCCCGTTACAGTTTTTAGTCTGTAACGGGTAATTTTTAGTTATATATGATTTCCTGAAGAACTATTTCTTCAGCTCGGGAACGAATGTTATTCATCGCCCTAACCCAAGTGAGCATATCCTTGGCTTTTAGCTGCTCGGTTATGCCTTCTTTCTTTGCAATGGCGCTAACAACTTGTTCCAGTCTTTCATTGCAGGCTTTGTCGGTTTCCGCTAAATGTTTCGGCAGTTCACCGGTGCCTCGCAATCTGCTGTAAAGAGATTTGCGATACTCTTTTAGGTATTGCCGCCGCATTCTGCCGTACTTGCCATACTGATATTCTGCTTCCGGCAATGCAATATCGGGAACAAACACATCCCCTTGCCGAACATAAGTTCCGCCAAGCTGCTCAAAAATCGTTTTTTCGCTCATCATCGGCTCCTTTCTGTAAATCGGGTTTGCAGTTCGAGTGAAACTTTACTCCTTTCCACAACTGCGTATCAATTTACCGCAAATGAGCCGCAGTCATTATGTATTAGGTAGTGAAAAACTACCCTTTACATAGTAACTCTTGGCTGACGCCAGTTGGCAGTTTTTACTGCAATTATAGCGGAAAAGAGGCGATTTTGAGCTATTCCTCTTTATTTAGGCTGCCCCTTGT
>JAFWGH010000054.1 GCA_017512465.1 Clostridia bacterium | reverse complement strand
GGTTGAGGGTTTTGCAGGCATTTTGCCGAAATAAGTCGGGGTAGTGCCTTCTTCAATCTCCTCGTCGGTTTTCAGCACGGCGCCATTATAATTCATCCATGTAGCGGTGTAGGTATTGACAGTAGGAATGCTGGGGACGAAACCTGACAAGATGATGGTTTCATTATCGTGATTCACATCAACCACATACCACCGGTTTGTCATGCCGTTTGCATCATAGGGAAAATACATGCCATATTCATTCATGTCATGAATCATCAGAGTATCGCCCCATGGAGCTTCAATTCTATCAATACTCCACCTTGTGGTGACCAAATCCGAATTAGCTACTTCAAAATCATCGCCGTAGCCGCCTGCCAGCAAGGTCAAGGTGTATTCTTCTAATCCATGCACAGACTCAACGTCGGAAGTCAAAATATCGCCTGTCTGAAGTTCCGGTCCCCAAACATCTTCATCTGTCCACTCTTTTGCAAATGCGCTAAACGGCATTACGGAAAGAATCATAATCGCCGCGAGCACAATCGCGAGAATTTTTTTGGAAATTTTCATTAAAAATTACTCCTTTCAAAATTTTTTTAAGTTTTTTATTTATCAATGCAGTGCCGTAAATCGCAGCTGACCTATATTGCCTTGCTTTTGCAAAGTGCACAAGGTATATGCACTTTGTAAAAGCAGGCAATATCTGCTTTATGACACCGCAATAATAATGCGGAATGCGGAATTAGTGGTGGCGTTGCCTTGCAACGCATTATATAATTTTGAATTATGAATGTTGAATGTTGAATTGTGGTGGTAGTGGTACTACCCTCCCGTCACACCTTCGGTGTGCCACCCTCCCTGACAAGGGAGGGCATTAAGCGGTTAAGATTATAGACCATCCAATGTACTTTGATTGTTTTGTTTGCTTCGCAAACCGGACTAATAAATAGAGCGTAGCGGAACGGGTGCGGGTGTCCCGCCCACAATTCTTCACTCTTCATTCTTCACTCTTCATTGCTCACATAGCGAGCCTTAGAGCGAAGCGGAACGGGAGCGGGTGTCCCGCCCACCATTAGCGCTTTAGCGCGACTTCATTAGGCAACTTGTTGCCGTCTTCATTAGCAAGACGTCTTCATTAGTGAAACGTCTTCACTCATCGGCTCCGCCGCTGCCACTTCCGGCAGCACCACCACGCCGCCCGCTTCCGTTTCATCCGTCTGCTCGGATTTGATTTTGGCAAGCTCCAGCTTTACTTTTGAAAGCTCATAGCTTTGCCTGTCCTTCAAGCTCGGCAAATCATTTACATCTCTTAATATTGCCGTTAGGTTTTTAAGTGCCGAGGTCAGGTTATAAATGCTTGTCGGCTTGTCCGTTTGCTCGCAGCTTAAGCGAATGTTTTCCAATAGCTTCTCCGCAATCTCATTGATTTTGCGGCTTTGCGAGAGCATTTCAGGCAGCGGCGGTTCGGGCGCCGTTTTTTCACCCTCCCGCCTGAGGCGATACCAACCCTCCTTTGCCGAGCGCTTGCGCACTTCACCGACAGGCAAACGGTATTTTTCGGCGACTTTCTTTAGTGTCATTGTCTTGTCGCGGCAATACATTTTTTTTGCCTGTTGCCATGTATCTCCCATACTTCTCACCCCTAAAAAGTATCTAACAAGCCGAATACCTTACAGTTGATGTAATTGTTGCACATACAATATTTTCTCTTGTGTGCGCGCTTCGCCGCCGCATCGGCAAAAGAGAGTGTTAAGCATTCCCAATCGCCGAAATCCTCACAATAAATGTTGTTGTATAACTCCTTTTTAAACAGCGGGCAGCCGCAGTTTTCATGTAGCTTTTGGCGGTGCAAATCCACCCGCTCGCGTTTAAGGATGTTATACAGTGTTTGCTTGGAAATGTGGAAGCGCCCGCAAATTTCGGCTATCGGTATTTCGCTTTTATACACTTCTATTAAATTTTGCGTATCTATGCATTTTTTCATATTATCCTTTTTGTTCCCTTTTTCGGTATATCAAAGATTTTTACAGCTTCGAAATATCATTCTTGTAATCATACACACAAATCCAGCCGCCGTATTTTGTTTTAATCCAAATATTGCCGTTTGCCTTTTTACTCACTTCTTTTACTTCTAATTTTGCGCCGACCTTTAAAAGCGCCTGCGCATCGGAGGTAAAGTTGGTAAAATCCTTAAAGCACATCACACCGCTTTGTGAGGAGTTGTTGCGGTAGAGCTTGGCACCCTTTTTGAGTGTCACCGTTTGCCCTTTTTTGAGCACCGGCTCATGGCGCTTGCCGGTGTAAGAGACAAGGTAATAGTTCGGGTTGCGGTCATCGGTTGCCAAGCCGATTTGTGTAAGGCTCACCCATACCTCATTGCCGCTTTGCTTAACAATACGTTCCGGGCGAGAATATGCCGCATATTTCCCGGCATACAAATCCGGGTCAAGGCAGCGGATAGTGGTTCCGCTCACAATACTGTGAGCGACAACAAAATGCCCTGCTGTGCTGAACACATTGTAGGCGGTACCCTGATTTATCACCGCCATACCGCCGGCTTTTAAGTGCGCAAGCAGTTCTTTGTTTAATGAAGTGGTTTTGTATGTAATGGTATATTTTTTGCTCAGCGCTGCGAGCAGTGTCGCCATGTCGGTACCGTCATAACCTCTGGCACCGCAGTTTTTAGCAAACTGTGCCATAGCGGCAACGCTCATAACTTCCTTGCCGTAAAGGTTATTGAGCACCATCAGTGCGGAGCATACCCCGCAGCCGCCGCTCTTCACCGTGGCATAGCTGCCATCCGGCTTAGAATAATCTATGTGCGCATAATCGCGCTGGTTGTAAAAAAACATTACTCACCACCGCCTTCGGATTCCTCATCTTCTTCCGGCTCACTTTCATTTGTGCGCAAGCTTTCAAGCACACTGTCTGCTTCAATAGCCGCCCGTGTGAAAGAGTTGTTTTTCCACCACGCCCACAGTGAACTGCCGATAGTCACAATAATCGTGATAAGTTGCGCTATGTCGCTCTCATACAGCGCAATAGTGTCTTTTCCGCAAATTGCTAAAATTTGATTAATCAGTGCTACCGCAAGCACCACCGTTCTAATGATTGTTTCAGTTTTCATTGTTTTCTCCTTTACTTAAAAATCATAGCCAATACTGCACCAACAACTCCGCTAATAACAGCCGTTGCAAGGCACGAAAAGACTATCTGCTTATAATGCTTGTACGCCTCGGCAGGCTCTCTTTCAAGCCGTTCAAGCCGTTTTCCTTGCCGCTCCTGTTCTTCACTCATGTGTTCCATGTTGGTGGCAAGTCTTTCGATTGAGATTGCGATTTTTTCAAATGCGCTAATTTTTTCTTTGTTATCTTCCACGCTTGCAAAAAGCACCTCAATGCTTTTATCATGGTCTGCAATCTTCATTGCGATTTCTTCTTGTGTCATTGCTCACGCCCCCTATCCTGCCGTTAGGATTATTTTATTCTTCTTCCTCGAGTTCAATCTTTTGCAAATAGAATTGCATACCATTAGCAAGAGCCAAATCATAAGCAGGTCCAATAGTCACTTGTTGAACAGTTCCACTACGAACTCTTGTTGCTGACGATGCCGTTATAATATTGCTTGTTGTGAATGTACACAATTCGTTTTCGCTGAAATCCGAAATTCTCTCTTTACAGTTAACCAATGTTACTGAACCTTTAGTCGGCAGCAATGTGCTAACAAATGAATTAACTTGTTGGGAATTGCTAAGCGTGTTGCCGGTGTAAGTGAAAATAGAATACTTTGGCACCGCCACACTTGCACGCGCATAATTCGTGACATCTACCGTACCGTTCGCTGCAATATTCACGGTTCCTGTCGGTGTAATACCTGTTGGAATCGTGGCAATAGCAACGGCAAGATTCGCCGCATTTTTATTTTGCGGCACAGTGCCGCCTCCCGTGCTGATAGCGGCATAGGCATTTTGCAATCCCGTCGCAAGCGCCTGCAAAGCTGTTGCCATACTCATGCCACACCACCTCCGCTGATAAGTCCCGTTAAGGCTGTTTCGATATCGCCGATTGCCGTGTCCATATAGGCTTTTATCCCATCACTGGTAACAGGGTTCATACTGTCCGCTGTCGGTATGCTGTCAAACGATAATGCTTCTTGGTAATGAAAATCGCGCATAACGATTGGCGAAGCGGCGGAAGCAGGGACTATTATTTGATTGAAAATATTGCTCATTCCGTTCCAAACGACCATGTTTTGATAAACGAGTTTCTCAGCAACCATGCCGACCATCTCATTATCCGATAACAGTGTGTAAGTCATTTTCATTGTCAATCCGTCTTGCAGGATTGTCACGCCGAGAATCGCAGGCTTTTTCTCATAAATCGTATCAATATCTGCTTGCGTGATATAATAATCACCGTTTCTGTATTCGACATCAATATCCAAACGCGTTGCAGATACATCAATGTTTTCAATTTTATGGTTAACATAAGAAGTGACGAATGCTTCGGTTGCATAGATTCTTTCAACCATTTCGACATGAGAAGATGCCACCTTTGGAATCACTGCACGCATGTATTTATTTGTTGCCGTGCTATCAAGGTTATTAAAATTATGGTACACTAAATTGCCTCTATCCCCGATGTCTGCAACAAGATAATACGTGCTCTTTTCAGTTGTGTTTCCTATCGTTCTGTGCATACACAATATCGCCGGCTTCTTGTCATATATCCTGTCAATATCCGCTTGTGTCAGGTAAAAGCCTCCGTTTCTGTATTCGATAGTAACATCCAGCCGAAAATCGCTTTCGCCCGTGTCGCCTTTATCGCCTTTTGCGCCGGTATCTCCTTTTTCACCCTTGTCGCCGGTATCACCCTTGTCGCCTTGGATGCCCTGCGGACCGCGCACATTGCCGAGGTTGTATACCGTGCCGTTTTCCATGGTCAGCACCAATTCACTTTGGCTGTTAATCACTGCGCTTGCAATCGCTTTGCCGGTCAGCGCGGCAATCGCCGCCGCATTCTCGCTGCGCTGCGTGCTCATGGCGCTGTTTGTTTCACTGCGCATAGTGCTTAGCTGTGCGCTCACCGTTTCCAGAAAAGCTTGTGTTTCCTCTTCGGTAATGTAAAGCTCAAGCGCACCGCTGTCGGATACGGCAAGGCGAAAAAGTGATGTACGCAATACGGCATCATCCGCCAAATCGAGCGGGGTGCCGTTCGGGTTTGTGCCCTGCACACAAACATACATTTCCCCGCCGCTTGTAAGCGCCGCCAATACACTGCGCGGAATGTGGCAGTGGTAATATGGTTCATCGTTTCCGTCCACCGGCTGTACAAGTGCCACCGGCACCAAGCTGTCGCGCCGGTCACCGAAAAGGGCAATGCGCCCGCCAAAGCTTTCCCAAGCGCTGTCAAAATAGAAGCAGCACACCTGCGCATTTAAGCACCCCGCAGTGGTCACACTCTCACGGTGCGTGAGCGCAATTTCCGTGCCGCTCACTTGCATGATGATTTTGTTATCTCTCGCCATAGTCTCTCCTTTATTTCTCAGATTGATGGAAGTACTGCTGCCGTGCTTATGCTGAGATTCACAAAGCATTTAGCACACCATCACACTTTTTATATCACAGCCGGATTGGACTTTCGCTTTGACTTGCAGGTTTGATTTTTTGATGCAATTTCGTAATTACTGAAAACTGAAAACTGTCGTCTTTTCCAGTGTAGATGCAAAAAGATATGAATTTTGTCATATTTAGTGTTTTATTTGCATATTTTTTCAAAAAACACAAGATGTTGTGGTTTGCTGCTATAAAATGAGAGATTCATTTGCTTTTTTAAAGAAAAACAAAATAAAAATACGCTTTTTGGTACCATAATTTTAAAAAGGTTGCATTTTTCGTACTTTTGTGTTACAGTGATGGTATGAAATATACTTTTATGAAAGCGTGAGTAGTACAGCTTTTCGTACTTCATTGGCTATTATAGTTTGATTTCTCGTACATGTCAAGCGCATATAGTCCTAAAATGCGTACTATAAACGAAAAGACATACACCAAACGCTGCAAAACATGTTGAAAAACGAGGTATCTTATGTTATTTTTTAGTAGATTTGAGGAACTATCCGCTCAAAAAGGAATGAGTACCACCGCCGTTGCCGCAAAGCTCGGCATTGCCAAAACCACTGTCAGTTATTGGCGGCAGAATCCGTCAGCTGCCCCCAAAACCGAGCAGTTATTAAAAATAGCACAGTTTTTTGATGTAAGCACAGACTACTTATTGGGAAACACCGCAATCCAAAATGCTCCCGATTCTTCCACTCCGCAGGAGATAGCAAAGGTTGCCCTGTTTGGCGGGTCTGAGGCTGTGAGTGAACAGGCTTGGAATGAGGTTGAAGACTTTGTTAAATACATTAAACAAAAATACAATATGCAATAACGATTTGCACCGCTTAGCCGAGAAAAGAGGCGCGCATATTGACTATGCGCCCCTGCCGCAGACTTCCGCGGTTGCACTCAAACTCGGTGAGCACTTTTTTATCGGGCTCGACTGCTCGATTGCGGAAAATTCCGCCGAGGAGCGCATGCTCCTGGCGCACGAAATCGGGCATATGGAAACCGATGCGTTTTACGGTATGCGCGCCCCCGCAGCGGTGCGCACCGCGGCAGAGAAGCAGGCAGAGCGCTGGGCAGTGAAAAAGCTGGTGCCGAAAAAACAGTTTATCCGCCTGTTAAAGCAAGAAAAACAGGTGTGGGAGCTCGCCGAACATTTCAATGTCAGCGAAGCGTTTATCCGCAAAGCTTTTTACCTGTATTTTGAGTGCGGCATGCAAGACAAATAGCGCGCAGCACTATTTGTCAGTTGTCAGTTATCAGTTTTCAGTGTTCAGCGGTGCCGCATTATTTAGGCAACGCTCAATATTAATGCGCGTTCGTTAAGCCCGGCTGTTATTAAGGAGAGCAGCGATAACGAAGTATTGGTTCATTTTGTCTGCATTTGCTTAGACCCGCAATTATCAAATGTGCTGATACTTTGTGTATTAGTGCATTTTAGAATTGCTAAGATGAGTGAATGCAGGCAATTTGAACCTTGTTATCCTTAATGACAGTCGGGCAAAGCGAACGCACTGTTTTATTTGCTGTTGCTATTTTCGGAATTGTCGCGTATAATATTAGTAGTGTTGTAGCTTTGTGAATTGACCGGCAATTGGAGCCCGGTAAACTGTGACCATTGAGCAACTCTATTTTTTTTGTGTAAGAAAAGTCGTGCGGTTCGCAAAAGCGAACCGCTGTTTTTTTGCTATTGATTATTCAAGAAATATCGCGTATACTATATTTGGAAGTTGATAACAGGTTTGTCCAGTCTTGTTCATTAAGGCTGGTATGACCCGCGACGTCAGCTTCTTTTTCTTTTTGCTGTTTTATTTGCTGTTGCTTTTTTTGAAATATTGGGTATAATATCAGTAGAAGCTGAATCAGTCACGTTTTCGGGCGTATACCGCAGGGGTCTATTAGATGCATTGCGGAACTGGTTTGCTTCTATTTTTTTGCTTAGCGAGTTCGCTTTTGCGAACTCGGCAATATTCTCCCATTCTTTTACGATTATCTCTTTGTCGGGCGCAAAATACTGCAAAAGAATTGACAGGATTTTGACAATTCTTTATAATGGTAATATCAAACAGTTGAGGTATTCATATGACTTTTTTTGAGCGCTTTACGGATTTATGCAAAGAACAGAACACAACCACCACGGCAAGGGGTGCATGTCATAAAGAATGTTTGCTCAAAATCATCATCTTTTTCGCTATAACTTCAGAAAAAATCATCATTAGGCGTCAGCCTTAACGAAGCTTTTTTCTTTGTTCTAACAAAAAATCT
>JAFWGH010000053.1 GCA_017512465.1 Clostridia bacterium | reverse complement strand
GACAAATAAGGATTTGTCGAGGTGCATGGATTAAAAAGTTTACACTGATTTTGTCCAACTTTTCTACCCCTCCGAGCGCTGTAAACGCGCCCACCTCCCCTCATCAAGGGGAGGTACAAAGCGGTTGAGCCGCTTACAGCGGCTTTTTTTGAACATCCAATTCACTCTTACTCTTTGTTTGCTCCGCAAACCCGACAAATACAAAGATTATTGTATTTACTTGGATTTTATCCACTTTTTTTTAGTTAGGCGAGCGAAGCGAGCAAAACCACCGCAGTTGGTTCGTTGTTCAATTTAACCGCTTTATATCGCCCCTTGATGAGGTGAGATGTCACGAAGTGACAGAGGGGTAGACTTGTAACGAACACAACTTTGGTGGTTTCGAGCAAAGGCATCCACAAATCCTTTAGTCGAGCAAGCGAAGATTGCGAACGCCAAGGTTCTGAGCCAAAGGCTCAGGTTCTTATTTGTCGAACAAAAAACTGTTGGGAATCCCAACAGTTTTTTTGTTTAGCAGTTTTCGTACCAATCCAGCAGCGCGGCAAGATTTTCTTCATTGACATAGTCGGCACCGTTTTGTAAATCGCTTAAATACTGTGCGTCCACGGCGTTCAAATCCTCGCCCTTGCTCTCTAAATCCGAGATAATGAGATTAATGAGCGTTTTTTCCAAGCCTTGGTTCTGCTCGGGGTCAAAGCCGCCGCGCAAATAAAACAGCTTGGGAAGATTTTCATTTAACTCGTTTTTTTCGGCGATTTCTTCGATGACTGCATTTGTCGGCATGCGCAGACCTACAGGGCAAAGCGCCAAAATGTTATATTTTTTGCGCGCTTTTTTAAAGCCGTCGATTTCATTTTGCATCACTCTGCCGAAGAAAATTACATCGCTGTGTTTTTTTACCTTGATGCGTGCCATATATAAAGAGTGGCACTCCAAACCGGTTTTTTGCGCAAAAGCCTCTGCATAGCGCTTGGTAAAACCGGAATCGGATTCATAAATAATATACATAGTTTAGCCTTTCGTATCAAGCGGTTTATGCCTTAATCTCTTTAATGACATAGCCTTCCTTGCCTTCATACTCACCGAGTTCATCCACAGGCACCTTGGTACCCAAAGACTCGATAATAAAGGCGATAAGGAAAATGTAGCCGACACCGAAGAGGATAGAGCCGATAATCAAAATCGCATTAATGGAAGCTGTCAAGCCGATAACGATACCGGCAACAGCGCACACCAGCAGCACAATCGTGGCGATAAGGAACTTCTTGGAAAGCGCTTGGTTGACCACTTTCTTGGAGGGCATTGCCGCACGCTCCTCGGCTGCTTTTTTCTCTGCTTCCTTTTGCTCCTTGGTTTTCTTTTCTTCACGAAGGATAACGAATTTATTCATCACAAATACAAACACAAAGGTAATTATCGTAATGAGGAATTTGCCGATGTTTTGTTTTAAGAAAATGAGGAAACCGTTGTCCGTGTTTTGGAAAATTGCCCAAGTACCGACCCAGCTGTTTGCCCAACCGCCTAAAACGGTGGAATAGAAAATGATAAAGACAATCATAATCATGGTGGCAATAATGCTGAATTTAACATTTGCAACGGATTTAAAGGTGGTTTTTCTGTTGACAACGAAGCTGACAAAGTTACCGACAATTGTGGAAACCAGGTACGCTACGAGCACACAGGCACCGCCCTTTGCAATCGTGCCATCCGCCAAAACAGTACCCTCCGGACCTGCCGGATATTGGAAAATAAACCAGCTGACGGGTGTGTTTTCCAGCGGCGCTTTGAGAATCCATAAAAACACATTATACAAAATCATTTCACTTGTACCGGCAATCATACTTACCAGTGTAAATTTAATAATCTGCCACAGGTCGGCATGCTTTTTGGTCCAGACCTTAAAGGCGCTTTGTTTTTTTACTTCGCTCATATTCTCCTCCAATAAATTAAAATACAAACCAATTATAAAATATTTAATGCAACTTTGCAACATATTTTTTAACGCAGGAAATTTTGCAAAACACTTTAATTTTTTATATATCTGTGCTATACTTTCACTATCAATGTATGAGGAGAGGTATCATGGGAAAGAAAAACCCGAAACCTGCCGGCACCCATCCGAACCACATCGGCATCAAGGAAGCCATGGGGTACATGATGGGCGATGCTGCCAATCTGTTTATTCTGACATATGTTTCATCTTACTTAAAAGTGTTTTATACCGATGTGCTCAGAATTGATGCAACAACGGTAGCTACGCTGTTTTTGGTAACCCGCCTGTGGGATGCGGTCAATGACCCGCTGTGGGGCGGCATTGTGGCAAAGCGCCCGCCGAATAAGGATGGTAAATTCCGCCCGTATATTAAGTGGATAGCCATACCCGTGGCGGTGGCACAACTGCTGTGCTTTGTCAATTTTACACAAATTCCCGGTGCGGGAGATAAGCCGTGGCTGGTACTGCTGCTCGCGTATATCACCTATATTTCCTTCGGCATGATGTATACCGGTATCAATGTACCGTTCGGCTCGCTCGCTTCGGTTATCACGGATGACCCCGAAGGCAGAACACTGCTCTCCACCTTCCGCTCCATCGGCGGCGGTATCGGCGGTGCGATTCCGCTGTTGATTGCGCCGTTAATCATCTTTAACAAGGTAGAGGATCCGACTTCACCCAAAGGTGTTAAACAGGTCGCGGATTCCGGCGGTATGTTTTGGTTTGCGGCGGCGATGTGCGTGCTGTCCATTGTGTTCTATTTGATTTGCTTCAAGTCCACCAAAGAGCGTGTGAAATCCGAAGCAAAGCCGAAAGTTAACATTAAAGAAACTTACAAAACCATGTTTAAAAGCAGACCCTTTGTGGTGCTCGCCATCACCGGTATTCTCATTAGCGGTCAGCTGCAGTTTGCTTCCTTAAACCAATATATGTACAAAAACTATTTTGTGAACACCAATCTTTCCATTGTCGGTACGATTGCGCAGTATTTGCCGATGGCGATTATGATTTTGTTCACACCCAAGCTTGTCAAAAGATTCGGTAAAAAAGAGCTCTCCGGCTTTGGCGCGATGTTTGCGGCGATTGCCGCGGTGGCGTGCTTCCTGCTCAAGGGCACCTTTAAGCCGAATGGCGACACCTACACCATTGTGGTGTTTATGGCACTGTTATTCATTATCGGCTTCGGCTATTCCTTTGTTTCCATCACCAACTGGGCAGTGGTGGCGGATGTTATCGATTACCAGTATGTTAAAACCGGTGTTAAGA
Organism: Clostridia bacterium; assembly: GCA_017512465.1. Taxonomy (GTDB): domain Bacteria; phylum Bacillota; class Clostridia; order Oscillospirales; family Acutalibacteraceae; genus RUG714. The sequence continues at coordinate 13,574 of JAFWGH010000053.1, read as the reverse complement.
GCGAAAGTGCGATTTATGCGGTGTATACTTTTGCCAGAAAGCTCGGTCAAACTGCCGCGGATTACGGCGGATTGATGCTGCTCGGTAATTTTGCAAAATATGATGTGAATACCATGGCAAATTCCGGCTATGTACCGGGTGTGAGTGATAAGATTTTAACCATTTGCACCGTTATTCCGGCAATCACTTATACACTTATTTGGTTGCTGTACAGATTTGCATATCCGCTCACCAAAGAAAAATTAGAGCCGATTTATGAGGAAGTCAGAGCCGCCAATGAGGCGCTTGCCGAGGAAGAATCGGACAAATAAGGATTTGTCGCGCTCTCCAAGCGCGCAAACCTTATTTGTCAGCGGTTAGCGGTTAGCAAATTAGCCGTTAGCGAAAGGAAGGGCTCCGCCCTTATCCATTATAAGCCGCAAGCGGCGTAGGTACACTATAATCGGGTGCGGGTGTCCCGCCCGCTCGCTAATATGCTAATAGGCTAACTGCTAATAGGCTTCAAATAAGGATTTAGGAGCCGCAAGGGCTCCGCAAATCCTTATTTGTGAAAGCACTTGCAAAAAAGGCTTTCTTGGTATATCATATATAAAGCAATTATCTAATCTTATTTGGAGGATACTATGAAAAAAGAAATTATTGTGGAAACTTCTGCGCGCCATGTGCATGTATCACAAGCAGATTTGGAAACTTTATTCGGTGAGGGTTATGAGCTTACCAATAAAAAAGACCTTTCTCAACCCGGTCAATTTGCCTGCTTTGAGAAAGTGACGGTTGTCGGTCCCAAAAGAGAGCTGGTTTGCTCCATTTTAGGTCCTGTCAGACCGGATACACAAGTGGAGCTTTCGCTCACAGATGCGCGCTCTATCGGCTGTGTTGCACCGATTCGCGAGAGCGGCGACATCAAGGGCTCCGGCGCTTGCAAGCTGATTGGTCCCAAGGGTGAAGTGGAACTCAAAGAGGGTGTGATTGCCGCACAGCGTCATATCCACGCAACGCCCGAGGATGCCGAGAAATACGGTTTGCAAGATAAGCAGATTGTTAAAGTTGCTATCGAGACCGGCGAGAGAAAGAGCGTGTTTGATGATGTGATTGTCCGCGTTTCTCCGAAATACTTCTGGGCAATGCATATTGATACCGATGAATCCAATGCCGCTTGTGCCGTGCCCGGTACCATGGGTGTGATTCTCGATTAAGTTTAAAAAATTGTCGATACACGCATAAGAAACATCGCTTTTTTGTGCGTGTGTTGCCTCAAAGCGAAAAACCGACAAAAAACTATTGATATTATTTTTAAAGTATAGTATAATCTTTCAAAGTAATCATTTAGTTAGGGGCCCGCATAAATTCGCTCATATAGCATATTGGTCCTGTGCAACAGACACTGCGAACCGTGTCAGGCCGGGAACGGAGCAGCACTAAACAGACCGTTCTGTGTGATACAGTCAAGCCTGTATGCTATATGACCGAGTTTATGCGGGTCTATCTAACCCGTTTTTGCCACTTTAGACCGGCAATTTTGCACTTATTACTATGGCAAATCAGTTTTGAAGTACACAAAGTACGTCTGCAACTGATTTGCCATAGCCTAAGCACAAACTATCTCGGTCTAAATCAGGCAAAAAGGGTTTGATAGCCCCGCTATGCGGGCATATGTTTTAAAGTACAACTGCAATTCCAATACACTTAGCAGAACAGATAATCCCTCGATAATTAATCTGTGCCATCACCTAAAATTTCAGCCGGGTCTATCTTGCCCCGCTGTGCGGGCATATGTTCACTTGCGTGAACAGTTTTCAGCGTTCAGTGTTCAGTGTTTAGCGGCGTTGCGAGGCAACGCATTTTAGATAGCAAGGCTTTGCCTTGCCACCTTTAATTCCGCATTCCGCATTCCTAATTCCGAATTGTACAGCCCCGCTATGCGGGCATATGTTCACTTGCGTGAACAGTTTTCAGCGTTCAGTGTTCAGTGTTTAGCGGCGTTGCGAGGCAACGCATTTTAGATAGCAAGGCTTTGCCTTGCCACCTTTAATTCCGCATTCCACATTACGCATTACGAATTAAAAAATCGGAGATTTTTTTATGTATACAGCTTTATACCGAAAATGGAGGCCGCAGACATTTGCGGATGTCATCGGTCAAAACCACATCACCGAAACCTTAAAAAATGAGATTATCACAGGCAGGCTCTCACATGCTTACCTGTTTATCGGCTCGCGCGGAACGGGTAAAACCACCTGCGCGCGCATTTTGGCAAAGGCGGTTAATTGTCCGCATGTGCATGAGGGTGAGCCGTGTAATGCGTGCGAGGTGTGCAAGAGTATTGATGCCGGCACCGCGCTCGACATTACCGAAATCGATGCCGCTTCCAACAACGGTGTGGATAACATCCGCGATTTGCGCGAGCAGGCAAATTTTAACCCAAGTGAAACAAAATACCGCGTTTATATTATTGACGAGGTGCACATGCTCTCGCAGGGCGCTTTTAATGCCTTGCTCAAAACGCTTGAAGAGCCGCCTGCGCATGTGAAATTCATCCTTGCCACCACCGAGGCGCACAAAATGCCGGCGACCATTCTTTCGCGCTGCCAGCGCTTTGATTTTAAGCGCATCGGTGCGGAGGATATGTCCGAGCGGCTGTTATATATTGCCGAGGAAGAGGGCATTTCGCTCACACTTGAAGCGGCGCACCTGATTTCCCGCTTGTCGGATGGTGCGATGAGAGATGCACTTTCTATTATGGACCAGTGCATTGCCACCGGCAAAGAGATTGATACGGCGCTGGTGGGCGAGGTGTGCGGTATTGCGGACAGAGCCTATCTTGCCGATACGGCGGGCGCGCTGTTAAAAGGCGACAGCACAAAGCTGTTACAAGTGATTGAAACGCTGTATGAAAACGCTTGCGATATGGAGCGGTATTGTACAGAGCTGATTCACTTTTTCAGAAATATCATGGTTACAAGGTCGGTCAAAAATCCCGAAAAGCTGATTATTTGTTCCGATGAAGAGATGCAAAGCATTCGCCGCTATGCCGAAAAGTTTACCTTGCCGGCATGCTTGGCGGTCATTGATGCGCTGCAGCAAACACAAGCACAAATTAAAGCCGGCGTGCATGGCAGAACGGCAATGGAAATGGTGCTCATTAAGCTGGCAAGCCCCGATATGGATGCGCGCGATGAAAGTGTGCTCAAGCGCTTGGCGGCACTCGAGCAGGCAGTGCAGAGCGGCGCTGTGGTGCAAGCGGCACCGCAGCACATAGAAGCTCCCGCACAGCCGCAAGCCGCACCGGCGGCAGTTGAGCCGCCTGCGGAGCAGCCGGAGCATCCGGCTGAGGAGCCTGAAGCACCGGCACCGGTAAGCGAGGCGACACCGCCCGCACCGGAAGAACAGGATGCTCCGGAGCCGGTAGCCGAAGCGGAGCCGGAACAGGAACCGGCACTTGCCAACCTGCGCCAGTGGCCGGAAATCCTGCAAGAGCTGTTTACGCGCAACCGCTTAGCCTGGACTATCCTCAACGGTACCACCGCAAAGGCGGTGGGCAATACCGTGATTGTGTACGGTACGCACCCGTCTATCGCCGATATTTTGGCGGTCAATATCAATGCGGAGGATGTGCTCGCGGCGGCAAACGGCATTACCAATGCGCAGTTTACAAAAGTTATCAGCGCCAAAGATGCCGGCGCACTTGTCGGTGAAGAAACACCGGCACAGGGCGGCGAGGACCCGCTCGAAGCGTTTTTGCAAAAAGCGCAAGAGGGCGGCATAGAAGTAAACTTTAAATAATGAAGATAAAGGAAAGGTAAGTATTATGAAAGTCAGACTTCCCAATCAAGGCAAATCCAACATGAATGATATGCTTGCAAAGGCACAAAAAATGCAAGAGGACCTTGCAAAGGTGCAGGAGGAATGTGAAAACAGCGAGTACTCCGCAAGTGTCGGCGGCGGTATGGTAGAAGCCACTGTCAGCGGCAAGCATCAAATCTTAAATTTAGCCATTAAACCCGAAGTGGTAGACCCCGAGGATGTGGAAATGCTCGGCGATTTGATTATCGGTGCCGTAAATGAAGCACTGCGCAAGGCAGATGAGGATATGGATACCAAGATGGCAGCCGTGCAAAATCCGATTGCGGGATTGAATATTCCCGGTATGGGGATGATGTAATGAGATATTCCGTAGCGGCGCTCGAGAAGCTGGTTAATCAGTTTGAGCGTTTACCCTCTATCGGGCATAAAACCGCACAGCGGTTGGCATTTCATGTGTTGAGCATGAGCGATGAGCAGGTTAAGGAGTTCACGGATACGCTTACGGCGGCGCACCAAAATATCCATCGGTGTGCGGTGTGCTGTAATCTGACCGAGGATGAAATTTGCCCGATTTGCCAAAGTGACACCAGGGACAGAAGCACCATTTGCGTGGTCGAGGACCCGCGCGATGTGGCGGTATTTGAGAAGACCGGCGATTATGACGGACTTTATCATGTGCTGCATGGCGCTATCAGCCCCATGAATGATGTCGGACCCGATGCCATTCACATTAAAGAGCTGCTTGCCAGACTCAACGGGCAGGATAAAGAGGTGAAAGAGATTATCATGGCGACCAATCCCACCGTGGAGGGAGAGGCGACCGCGATGTATATTTCCAAGCTGTTGAAGCCTTTGGGCTTCAAGGTCACCAGGCTTGCCTACGGTATACCCGTGGGTGCGGATTTGGAGTATGCGGATGAAGTAACGGTTTCCAGGGCGCTCGAAGGAAGAAATGAATTGTAGGTTCGCGATGCGAACAGCAGTTAGCAGATAGCGCTTAGCGGTTAGCGAGTGGTGGTATCGCGCTGCGATACATTAATTGTTAAACTATGAAAGAAGAACTCAACAAAGTTGCAACCAATAAAAAAGCGTATCACGATTACTTTGTGCTTGAAACCTATGAAGCGGGGATTGAATTAAAAGGCACAGAGGTTAAATCCTTGCGCCAGGGTAAAGCAAATTTGAAAGATTCCTGGTGCAGTGTGGTCGAGGGAGAAATGTTTGCCAACGGTATTCACATCAGCCCTTACGACCACGGCAACCGCTTTAATACCGACCCGCGCCGGGTGCGCAAGCTCTTAATGCACAAGCGCGAAATCCGCCGCCTTTACGGCACGGTGAAGCAGCAGGGGCTTTCACTTATCCCGTTAAGTATCTACTTTAAAAACGGCAGAGCCAAAATGGAACTCGGACTTTGCAAGGGTAAAAAGAATTATGATAAGCGCGCCGTGGAAGCGCAAAAGAGCGCCAAGCGGACAATGGAAAAAGAGATGAAACAAAAATTTGTTTCATCGCATTAGATAAGCGATATATTTGCTAAAGCAAATGCGATATAAATTCCTAAAGGAATTTTCGATATGCCGCAAAGCGGCGCGATATGTATTTGTTTTCACAAATACATTGTTCGCGAGGCATAGCCTCGCTCACATGGGGATGAAAGGATTTCGACGGGGATTAAGAAGTATCATAAGCATGCGGCGGCGCTCGACCGCCTCAATAACGGGCAACCTAAATTTAAAGGACAAAAACGAAACTGTTCTTTGCGCTGCTTAATCAATAGCAGTGCCATCTGACCGGGTTACCGCGCCCCGGGGTTCAGGTGTGAGTAGCGGTAAAGGTGAACAGGCGAGCGGCTCGTAACCTGTCATCCATCAGAGCCTACCGATTCTTGCAGCTTGTTTGTGAGCGGTAAGAAAAGGGAATGTTAAAGCACAAACTAAGCATGTAGAAAGTGGTATGGGCGAATTTTCGGACGCGGTTTCGATTACCGCCATCTCCACCAAAACTCGGCGATAGAAGCATAGTGCCTTCTATCGCCGTTGTTACGCCAAAAACGGCGTAGCTACTGGGATTGACGTACTTCAAAATTCCGAAAAATAAGTCGATACAAGTCGGCACAAACCCCGTAAAAAACGACTTTTTTGGGGTAGATTTGAGGGGTACAGGGGTAGATTTTGGGGTAGATTTTTGGGCGCAAAAACCCCGGTATATAGCGATTTTTCAGATTTAGATTTGAAATGTTCAGGGGTAGATTTCGGCAAAAAGTTGGATTTTAGAGCAATAAATCGGATTTTTAAAAACTGAATATTATACATAAAAGACAGTTAGAAACTTTAGAAAATCTAACTGTCTGTTTTTTTATTTAGGAGGATTTGTTTATGACAAGAGAAGAAAAATTACTCACCATTTTACAACATAAGAATTTGGACTCGGTTGATGTTGAATTTGACTTTGAACTCGATAGTCCTATTTCTCAAAAGAGCTTTCAAGACTTTGAAAGAATTAAAGCTATGTTTGAAACCGTGTATAATACTGCAGCACGAAAACTGAATATATCGTCTAATGTATTCAAAGGTTGTGATACAGATGATGTTATCGAACTTATGGAAACAATTTTTTGGATTGAGGCAAACGGTGAAAACAAAGTCGAGATTACCGACCGAAAAGTGATTATGGATATTCCGAAACTCTATCCATATCTTGAAAATTACCGCAATATGAAAAGTGCGGCTGAGCATAATATGATTTCTAACAAATCATATATTGATTGGAAGTTGAATTGGAACAGAAATATTATCCCAAGAGAATAAAAAAGAGGGAAGGCTTAATCCTTCCCTGCTACATTGAATATTTGTAAATTATTTTGCTTTGCATAATTATGAGTGTAAAATGTCCCTCCTCTTTTGTGTTTGAGGTAGCAAATACAATAAGAACTATTATCTACGAGGTGGCGGTTTCTTTTTAACATACAACCATCATAATACTCTTGGCTTGTAAATACAATCTTATCAGCTTTTGACTTTATTTGCTCATAAGTTAAAACATCTGAATTAGACCACTTTGCACTTTGACTAACGCAAGGCAAAACAAGAATAAGTTTAATCTGAGGATACTCTTTTTTTAGTTCTAAAACGGTTTGTGCTGCGAGAGTGTCAAAGCCCAAAGCTCCACCTGACCCATAATAAATAACACCCTTTTTAATTAAATCAATAATGGTGTGTTTGAGTCTTTCATGAATAAGGGGTATTTCGTTTTTCGGTATAAGGCGATGTCCGGTGAAGCAACAAGTGTGACATTTCATAATGGTTCTCCAATAAAAAAAGCGTACAGCCAAAACTGTACGCCAAAAACGCAATGCTCTAACTGTCGCCAAACACTTTACAACTACAGATAATAGTATGCAAAAAAGAGCCTGCATTTTTATCATAGGATAAAAATACATACTAATATCTGTAAAGTTGATTTAAAAAGTATTTGGCAAAAACTATTTTATCATTTGAAAATAAAATAGTCAACAGATACCTAAAATCGTATATTTACTATTTTTACATTATTTGTATATAATGAGCGAGAAAGGAGACTAAGACTATGGTATTCTATATAGCTGACCTGCATTTTGGTCATAAAAATGTTTTGGGATTTGACAATCGCCCCTTTACAACCATTGAGGAAAACGATGAATATATTGTCAAGCAATGGAACGAAGCAGTCGGTGACGATGACGATGTGTGGATACTTGGCGATATAAGTTGGTACTCTGCGAGCAAAACCGCCGAGTTACTAAAAAGGCTTAAAGGCAAAAAGCACCTTTGTGTCGGTAATCACGACCATAAGTTAATTAAGAGTGCTGATGTTCAACAGCAGTTTATTGAAATTGTTGATTACAAGGAAATATCTTTTGGTGATGGTACTGGCGTTTTCCTTTGTCATTATCCTATCCCTTGCTACAATAAGCATTTTTATGGTTGGTATCACCTTTACGGTCATGTTCACAGCACTTTTGAATGGAGACTGATGGAGGAGGTGCAAAATAAGATGCGTACTAACCACAATGCTAAAAGCCAAATGTATAATGCGGGCTGTATGATGACATATATTAAGTATAGACCAAGAACTCTTGAAGAAATACTGGAAGCAAACGCATAATTTATAAATCCGCCCTTATGTGCTAATATATAACTGTAAGGAGGGATACCTATGAAAAACAAATATTATGTAGCCTTTACAGATGAAGATAAGCACAGCATAATCACTTGCCTCATAGATAAGCGAAATGAACTAATCTCACAAGGCAAATACACTGACGGAATTGATGAATTGCTCATTAAGTTTGGCAAGTGTAAAAAAAGAAAATTTAACATTGTCGGTTGACCTATTGTTTAGAAATAAATAATAGGTCTTTTTTTGTGCCATTTTACATAGTCGAGTTAATACTTTCGACTAAATAACAAGGAAAGGAGGCAAAGAATGTCTAATTGTAAGGTTATTACCATAAGCAATCAAAAAGGCGGTGTCGGTAAAACTACCACAACACTCAATCTCGGAGCCGGACTTGCTTTGCAAGGCAAACGAGTGCTTCTTATTGATGCTGATCCACAGGGCGACTTAACAACAAGTCTTGGTTACACTAATAACGATGATTTAAGTATCACATTGGCAAATAAGCTTGTGAACATAATGAATGACGAACATTCAGGTGCTTTGGATGGTATTCTGCATCACAAAGAAGGCTTTGACTTGTTACCCTCAAATATTGAACTTTCATCGGTTGAAATGAGTTTGTTTAATGCGCTGAGCAGAGAAAGTATTTTGAAAGAGTATATAAATAGTATTAAATACAATTATGATTATGTTCTCATAGACAATATGCCATCACTCGGCATATTAACGCTAAACTCACTCGTTGCAGCTGATTCGGTTATTATTCCAGTTCAAGCTCAATACTTGCCAACAAAGGGTATGACTCAGCTTCTATCTACAATTAATAAAGTTAGACGAAGCCTAAATCCCGACTTAAAGATTGACGGTTTGCTTATGACGCTTGTTGACGGCAGGACTAATTTATCGAGAAACACAATAATGGAAATCCATCGTGCATACGGCGGAGTAATCAATGTGTTTAGGGCTACCATCCCTGTTGGTGTAAGAGCAGCCGAAACAAGTGCAGTCGGAGAAAGCATTTTCAGTTACGATAAGAATTGCAATGTAGCAAAAGCGTATGCCGAACTTTCAAAGGAGGTGGTAAATCTTGGCTCAAAGGAAAGGTCAGAATTTCAGTTTGGAACCGCTCGATGATTTCTTTAAGACCGATGAGGAACGCAAAGAAGATAAGTTATCGAAGATAAGGGATATTCCTCTTGATATGATTGATGAGTTTCCCGACCATCCGTTTAAGGTTCGTGATGATGAGGATATGCAAAACCTTGTGGAAAGTATCAGAGTTCGTGGAGTAATTACTCCTGCAACTGTCCGCAAGAAAGAAGACGGCAGATACGAAATGATTTCCGGTCACAGACGAAAGAGAGCTTGTGAACTGCTCGGCAAAGACACACTTCGCTGTGAAGTTGTGGAACTGAGCAGAGATGAAGCCACAGTCTTGATGGTTGAAAGTAATTTCCAGCGTTCCGAAATACTTCCAAGTGAAAAAGCATTTGCCTACAAAATGCGTTATGAGGCAATGAAACATCAAGGAAAACGAGTTGATATAACTTCTGGACCAGTGGACCAGAAGTTGACAACGGCACAAATGATTGCCGAAAACACTACAGACGGCGAAAGACAAGTAAGAAGATATATCCGCTTAACTTATCTCGTTCCCGAACTTCTCGAATATGTTGATGAGGGCAGGATAAAAATGCGACCTGCGGTTGAACTCTCATATCTTGACGAAGAAGCACAAAGGGATATTGTTGAGGAAATTGACTTAAATGAAGCTACTCCCTCGCACGCACAGACAATTAAAATGCGAAGGTTTTTTGAAGACGGCAGATTGACGACTGAGATTATTCAATCCATTATGGAGGAAGAAAAGCCCAATCAGCGAGATAAAATCGTTATTCGAGGCGAGAAAGTCAAGAAACTAATACCACAAAACCTTAAAATCTCGGAGCGAGAGGAATATATCTGCAAAGCGCTTGAACACTACACAAGATTTTTGGCAAGGCAGCGTGATGACAGGTCTGAGCGTTAATCCCTTCCCTACAACCCAACCCTATTACCATAAGTTATTACCTACCGAAATGAGAATTGTGTTATCTCTTAACTAAACCTATCTCCTAAACTAAATCATTCTCCAAAATTGTAAAGTTGCAAATACTAAGTAAATAAGTATGATGGAGTTGAAAGGAGTGTGTTACTATGAAAAAACTCAGTATTTTCTTAATCGCAGTAATAATTTTAGTAATGGCTGGTTGCACGGCAAAAACTGTTAGCAAAAGAAACCAAAACCTTTCTTTTTCGGTCAGTAATAGTGAAAAGACTTATTCTCAAGTATCCGAGAAAAGCTCGGTAACTGAAGAAGTTGCAACAACCGTTTCGACCACTGCAACCGAAAATGAGACCAAAATCGCAAAAAAACAAACAGAACCGAAACAGAAAGAAACAAATCAAACACTTTCTTCTGCGGACAGTAAAACAACAAAAACTCCGACTGAAACAACCAAAAAATCAACAGAAACAACGACTAAATGCACGACCACTAAAAGAACAGAAACAACGACAAAAAAGCAAACCACCACTCAGAAGCAGACAACCACTCAAAAACAAGCGGGTTGCAGCAGCGGTAATCATCCTATTTATTGCGGTAATATGGGAAGATGGTTTTCTTCAAAATCCGAAGTGAAGTCTTACGCCGATGCAGTGATGCAAGAATATTTTTCACAGTATGAAAACGGACTTATCACTTGGGATGAATATGTGGCAAGATGTCCTTACGGATATGAGGCTTGGTCTTGTTCCGATTGTGGCAAGTGGACGGGCAACTTTAAGTATCATTAAGAAAGGAGAAAAATGGTAAAGAGAATTAAACAGATTTTTAACGAAAAAAGGCTGATGGCAATTTTGCTTTCAGCCTTAATTATTTTCTCGGTCTTTCCTTTCACGGTATTTGCAGCAAGTGAAAATTTAGGAAAAGTTGTAGGCGGAAGCGATATTAGTATTGCTGTTTCTTGGCATTATGGGCATCAGCTTCACACAACTACGAAAAACGGTACAACTTATCCCATTTTCTGCATTGAATACGGAACGGAAAGTCCGTCAAGTGCTTATCTGAAAGCCAGAAAAGCAGGAGCAAACGCCAATGTTATTAAAGCTGCTAAATGGATTTTCGCCGGATATTATATGGAACACGGCAATTCTGTTGACTGGAAAGATATGGCTATGTGCCAGAAAAAAGTATGGTCTATTTTAGGCAGTTCAACTTCTTGGGATTTTTCCGACAGTGAATATAACGCTTGGTGCGCTAAAGCCGAAGCGAATATGAGAAGCCTTGATACACTGCCCTCATTTGACGGAAAGAATGTCGGCACGATTATGGCAGGCAGTTCGTTGACAATCAGCGATACTAATAAAGTATTAAAGGATTATCCTGCTTTTACTTCAACTCAAAACGGTATCACTTTTGAACACGCAGCAAATTCAAATACACTTAAAATTACTATCAGTAAAGCTTGCACAAAAACCTCTTTTGCAATCGCTAACGGCAGATATTACAAAGAAAACACGGGCGATGATGACGAACTTTTGCTTTTTTATCCGTATGGCAGTGAAAGCTATCAAAAGCTGGTGTATTCTGCTTACTATGATCCGGTTTCTTTTTCCCTTACAGGTAATATCACACCTCTCGGCACGCTAAAAATCGTTAAAACTTCAGAGGATAATTTGGTAAGCGGTGTGCAATTCTCTATTACAGGAACGGATTTTTCAAGAACTGTTGTTACAAACAGTGCAGGCACCTTTGAGATTGCTCAAATGGTTCCGGGTAAATATACCGTAACTGAGCAGAGCATTGATAAATATGAACCGCAGACTGCCAAAACCGTAACAATAAAGAGCGGCGAAACATCCACCGTATCTTTTGGAAATGTGTTAAAGCGAGGTAATTTACAAGTTACTAAATCATCTGAAGACGGACTGGTATCAGAAATAAAGTTCCATTTAACAGGCACTTCTCTATCGGGTGCAGCAATTAACGAATATGCTACTACGAACGATGAAGGTGTAGCGACTTTCAGTAATATCTTAATCGGCAGTAACTATACGCTTGAGGAAGTAGATACGCCTATTCGCTATGTTATTCCCGACAGCAAAACGCTGAATCTTGAGTGGAACAAGACAGGCAAAGTCACGGTAACGAATACTCTTAAGAAATTCAAGGCTGATGTCATTAAGCAAGACAAACAAACCACTGCTGCACAAGGAGACGCTACTTTAGCAGGAGCGGTTTACGGAATCTATGATAACGGAAGGTTGAAAGGCAGATACACCACAGATGAAAACGGTCATTTCACTACTTCATATTACCCTTGCGGTGAGCATTGGACAATTAAAGAGATTACTCCGAGTGAAGGATATTTGCTTGATGAGACCGAATATCCTATCGGAGCAAGTGCAGGACAGTTTACCGTTGAATTCAACAGCGTTTCCAACACAGTAAAAGAACAGGTTATTAAAGGTAAAATCGCTATCATTAAACATTCCGATGACGGCTCAACACAAATTGAGACTCCCGAACCCGAAGCAGAGTTCCACGTTTATCTTAAAAGTGCAGGTTCATACGCTAATGCAAAAGCAAGTGAAAGAGCAATTCTTGATTGTAACGAAAACGGATTTGCCGAAACGCAGAATTTACCTTACGGCGTTTACACTGTGCATCAGACCAAAGGAAAAACCGACAGCGAGTTTTTATCCGACTTTGATATGTTTATTGCAGAGAACGGTAAGACATACAAATATCTCATTAACAATGCACCGTTTGAAGCGTTTGTCAAGGTAACTAAAACCGATAAGGAGACAGGCAAAACCATTCCCTATGCAGGTGCAGGTTTTAAGATTTATGACAGTAACGGCAATAAAATTTCGCAAACATTCACTTATCCTAAAAAGACAACGATTGACTGTTTCTATACGAATAATGAGGGATATTTGCTAACCCCAGAAAAACTGCCTGTCGGTAATTACTCTTTAGTAGAGATACAAGCACCTTATGGCTATGTTCTTGACTCCACGCCTATTCCGTTTACGGTTTCAAGAAGCGGTGCCGTGAGTGAAGACGCACTTACTGTTATTAAAGTCACAAGAGATAATATGGCACAAAAAGGTATTATTCGCATCATCAAAACAGGCGAAGTATTTGCAAGTGTTTCAAGCGAAAACGATATTTACACGCCTGTTTATGAAGTACAAAACTTGAAAAAAGCCGTGTTTGAAATCTTTGCCGATGAGGATATTCGCACACTTGACGGCACTTTGAGATATGAAAAAGGCACAAAAGTGGATGAAATAACCACCGGTGATGATGGTATTGCAGTATCAAAGCAGTTGTATCTCGGCAAATACAAAGTAACCGAAAAAACCGCTCCTAACACTTTCTGTAAGTCTGATACCGAATATGAAGCAGAGCTGACTTATGCAGGACAAAATGTCAGAGTCACCAGAACAGATATTTCCGCTACAAACCAAAGACAAAAGGTTGAAGTTACACTTACTAAAGCTCTGCAACAAGATAATAAGTTTGCAGATCGGAAGAGCACACGTCTGAACTCCAGTCACAG
>JAFWGH010000052.1 GCA_017512465.1 Clostridia bacterium | reverse complement strand
TATTCATACCCATAAAGTAACCTTTTTATAATTTATATTTATCATACCATATTTACTAATTAATTACAATATTATAATGAAAACATACCACATTTAGTGCGCATATAATACGCAAAAGCGGTTTTTGGGGAACAAGTGTTTGGTCTCACTTCGTTCGAGAATAAAAAATAAGAAATAAGAAATAAAAATGAATGGCGGGACACCCGCACCCGATTGTAAATGTAGGGAGCGGCGCTCCGAGGTCGCACCTTTAATTAATTTTGAATTTTGAATTTTGAATGAAGAGAAAACCGGCAACTTGCACGAAGGCAAGTTGCCGGTTTAGCGAGGTACGTAATAGAATTTATAAATGCTAAATTATAAATTCTAAATTATAAAGTCTGCTAAGATACTTCGGCTGCGCTCAGTATACAAGCAGGCTGTCATTTTAACACATTCTGTCATTTCGAGCCTGTCGAGAAATCTTTACAATCGGTGCGCCGAGGTCGTCGCACCCTACATAGAGCGAAGCGATACCGGGGACCCCGAAAAGTATTGCAAAGCAAACTTTTTGGGGAGAGGAGAAACAAATGAAGCAATACTAAAGGATTTGCTCGCAAATTCTTTCTATTGTGTAATTTGTTTGGACGAGCGAGTGTCCCGCCCTTCATTCTTCTTTCGTCTTTTTTCTTTCTTACTTAAAAACGACTCCCCGTAGGGAGCCGTTAAAAGGTTTATTACACTACCCCTCAGTCTTGCAAAGCGAGACAGCTCCCCTGACAAGGGGAGCCGTTAAGTGGTTTGTTGATTTTATTGCTTTACCGGAACATAGATATAACTTTTATCATCTTTATAAAATTCAAAGCACAGTTTGGATTCATCATATTTATAATATACAGTATCAAACCAGGTGCTGAAAATCTCTTTCCACGCGGCGGCAACTTTTTTGGCAAGGGCTGCGGCGCTGTCGGCTGTTTCCACTTCAAACACGGCATACTGCACTGCGGGAATGGTGATAGCCTCAAAACCCTCTGCCGGTGCGGCGTCGCTTGTTTTGTAACCAAAGAAATACTTTAATTCGCCGCTGACTTCCGCCGGGTGAATCCACATAGCCACTTCGCCTTGGTCATTACACCCTGCAGGGTATTGCGGATATTTGCTGAAATCCACCTTGCCCCAATAGCCGCCTTCTGTTTCATCATCCGTTTCAATCACATAACCGAACACTTTAAAAGCATCTTCTTTTACAATTTGATAGTTCATAATACACTCTCCTTTAAATTTGCGGTACACTTTTGGTACTACACCAAACTCTTTTTGAAATGCTTTGGTGAAACCTGCGTGGGTATCGTAACCGTATTTTAGCGCGGTATCCAGCACCGGAGCACCCTGCGCCAAATCGGCGGCAGCGCACCGCAGTTTTAAGCGCCGAATATACTCGCCGGTGCTCACACCGTAAAACGCTTTAAACACGCGGCAAAAATGGTATAAAGAATACCCCGCCATATCGGCAAGTTGCAGTGCGGTTATCTGCTCACTCAAGTGAGCGGCTATATATTCTTCGCATCGTTTCATTTGCTCGTTGTAACCCATTGTTTCACCTCACTGTATTTTATTGTAGCAGAAAAAGAACGCTTTTTCTTTTCCAATTTTGCTAAAATGCTCACTTTTTTGCCGTTCTTCCGGGCGGATGATATCCGCACCGCTTTCGTTGTTTATACCTAAAATCGGCTCCCCGGACAAGGGAGCCGATAAAAGGTTTAAAGTTTTAATTACATTTTCCAACCATTGTGGTCTGTATGTAACAGATGGTGTGCTTTTTCGCTGAGCGGTTCGCCTAAATACTCACTGTAGAGTTGTTGCACTTGCTTATTCTCATGTGAGAAGCGAATCGGGTTGTCGGAATCAAGTTGATACAAACGAGGCGCTCTGACACTGTACATCTGATTATGATGTATGTGAATCGGCTGACCGCCGCCGCCGACACAACCGCCGGGACAAGCCATAACCTCAACAAAATCATACTCCACTTCACCGGCGCGGATGGCTTGAATGAGTTTTCTCGCATTACCCAGACCGCTCGCTACCGCACAGCGCACGGTTGTACCTTCAATATCAAAGGTTGCCTCATTCCAACCGTCATGATAATAGCGCACATCTTTGAAAGCATCCGGCTCCGGATTCTTACCGGTAGCAAGGAAATATGCACTTCTCAGCGCCGCTTCCATTACACCGCCGGTGGTGCCGAAGATTACAGCCGCGCCCGTACCATCACACAGCGGGTCATCAAGCGGTTTGTCTTCCAAATCGAGCACATTGATATTGGCGGCTTTCACCATCTTCACAAATTCGCGTGTGGTGAGCACAAAGTCAACATCCTGCCCTCTGACTTCATCCTTCATTGTCTCATAAGTACATTCCATTTTCTTAGCCACACAAGGCATGATGGATACGAGGACAATGTCTTTCGGGTCTCTGCCGATTTTTTCGGCGAAGTAGGATTTTGTCACCGCGCCAAACATCTGTTGCGGGCTCTTGGCAGTGGATAACTGCGGCACCATATCCGGATACTGGGATTTTAAGAAACGCACCCAACCCGGACAACAGGATGTGAACATCGGGAACTTGTTTTGGTCTTTATTGGCAAGGCGCTGCAAAAATTCGCTGCCTTCTTCCATAATGGTTAAATCTGCGGAGAAGTTGGTGTCAAAAACATAGTCAAATCCGACTTGGCGCAAGGCTTCACCCATTTTTTGCATCGTTGCTTCTTCGGGCTGCAAGCCGAGTTGTTCGCCCCATGCGGCTCTGACCGCCGGCGCTACCTGCACAACCTTCACTTTATCGGGGTCGGAAAGCGCGGCATAAACACTCTCTTTATCATGTCTTGCCTGCAATGCACCGACAGGACAATTTGTGATACACTGACCGCAAATAGCGCAGTTGGCATCTTTAATATCCAAACCGTTATTGACATTGATGGTGGTCCATGTACCGGTGCCGGCAATATCCCACACGCTCAGGGACTGCACTTTATCGCAAACTTGAATACAGCGCATGCATTTAATGCACTTCTCATTATCACGGATAAGCGGGAAGTTTTGGTCCCACTCCATTTTCACCATTCTCTTTTTATAGGTTTCGGCGGTTAAACCGAATTCCTCGGAGAGAGATTGCAACTCACAGTTACCGCTTCTTGTACATGTGGGGCAAGTATAGTTATGCTCGGAGAGGATAATTTCCAAAGTGACTTTTCTTGCCATCATAACTTTTGGAGAGTGGGTATAAACAATCATACCTTCTTCAACCGGTGTGTTACACGCCGCAGTCAATCTGTCAACACCCTTGACTTCCACTACGCAAATGCGGCAAGCGCCGATTTCATTGATATCTTTTAAATAACATAAAGTAGGGATATGAATACCGTTTGCATTAGCAGCTTCCAAAATTGTGCTGCCTTCTTCAACGGAAATATGCTTACTGTTAATAACTAAATTTACCATTTGAAATTCCTCCCTCCTCTGAAGCAACCGAAGCCGAAGTGGTCACAACGCAAGCAACGCTTTGCTTCCTGCAACGCTTCTTTATCGGTCATGCCGTATTCAAACGGCTCAAAGTTCTTATTTCTGACAACCGCTTCGCGCTCTCTCAAGTTGACTCTACCGCAGTGGAAACGGTCATAAGTTGTCACGGGAGGAACTTCCACACCGCTTTCAATTTCATGATTGAAACCTAAATATTCATCAATATTCGCCGCCGCTGTTTTACCTGCCGCAATCGCTCTGATAACGGTAGCGGGACCGGTGGCGCAGTCACCGCCGGAAAATACGCCGGGCTGATCTTTAATATAAGTATAATCATCGGCATCGATTTGGTCCCACTTTGTCGGCAAGCCGAATTCGGAAAACGGCTCGCTTTCAATGCCCTGACCGATAGCAACCACCAATATATCGCAAGGAATCATATATTCATCCTCGCCGGCATCGGCGGGTGCAGGTCTGCCTTTTTTATAGCGGCTAATCATCTGCTGTTTTACCCACAGACCTATGAGTTTGCCGTTTTCATCCGTTTCAATGCGGGTGGGTGCGACCAATTCCAAAATCTCGGCGCCTTCTGCCTGTGCACCGAAGATTTCTTCCTGAAGCGCCGTCATATCCGCAATTCTTCTTCTGTAAACAACACTGACTTTATCCGCACCGGCTCTGACAGCGGTTCTTGTGCAGTCCATCGCCACATTGCCGCCGCCGATAACAAGCACCTGCTTGCCGGTATAATCGGGGTATTCATCATTACCAATGGCTTTGAGCATATCTACTGCGGAAATAACGCCGTCGGCATCTTCATTTTCCAAGCGCACTTTCTTGTCCTTGTGCGCACCGATGGAAATATACAGCGCATCGTACTCCTCTTTGAGTTTTTGAATCTCTTCGGGAGAATCGATTTTTGTGTTTAATTTCACTTCCACACCGGTAGAAAGAATACAATCAATATCCTCTTGCAGTCTTTCTCTGGGCAAGCGGTAATTCGGAATACCGTAACGCAACATACCGCCCAAGTTCGCTTTGGACTCAAACACGGTGGTTTGATGCCCCATTAATTGCAGAAAGTAGGCACAGGTTAAACCGCTCGGACCGCCGCCGATAATGGCAATTTTTTTACCGGTGGACGGCTGACATGCGGGAGCAGGAACAAAGCCCGCTTTATCGCACACATAGCGCTTAATGCCGCGAATATTGATGGAGTCATCAATCATCTGTCTGCGGCAGTTGTTTTCACACGGATGCTCACAAATGAGCGCACACGCAGTCGGGAAAGGATTGTCTTTTCGAATCAGTCTTACCGCATCGGCATGCCTGCCCTCAGCCGCCAAAGCAATGTAACCGGGAATGTCCACATTTGCCGGGCAACGCGACACACAAGGTACCGGTCTGTTAAAGAAATAGGAGCATTTACCCTGATTGATGTGTGACTCAAAGTCCTCGCGGAAACTCTTAACACACAAACGCACCATGTTTGCCGCTTCATAACCGATTGCACAGTCGGCACTCAAATAAATAGATTGCGCTGTTCTCTCGATTAAATCGATATCCGCCATGTCTCCATAGCCATCCAACACGCGCTTAATCAGCGTTGCAAGCTGTCCCAAACCGGAGCGGCAGGATGTACACTTACCGCAGGACTGTGATTGGCACAAGCGCACAAAACCCAAAGCCACGTCGATAGGACAAGCATTGGTCATAGCAGCGTTGACACGGCTACCGAGTTCACGGTAGATTTGGTCAACCGTTTCTTCAACGGCACTCAAAGATTGTATTTTTTGTCTTGCCATTTTATTATCCTCTCTAAACTTAATAGTTATTAATATTATAAAAATAATGTTGCAATGTGTCAATGGTATTCGTGAAAAATGTTCAAAAAGTCATCGGATTTAAAAAAGGACTTGAAAAATCAGCCAAATGGTAGTATATTAAAGACGAATCAAATACTATATGTGGTAAAACGCCTACAAGCCATCGACTTGCGACGCAAGTCGGATTCTTTATTTATGGAGACTCTTATGGAACAATTAATCAAACAAATTATTGAAGTAGATAAACAGGCAAGAAAAAAGACGGATGAAAGTAAGCAACAGCTCGCTGAGTCAAAAATTGCCATTGCACAAAGAGTCAAAGAACTTGAGCAAATGTATAACCGCTCTGTTGAAGAAATTATCGCTTTGACAACGCAAGAAGAAGATGAAAAGATGCTCAAGCAAAAGGCACAAATTGAAGAAAAATATGCCGCTGCCAACAGGCACTTGGATGCAATATATGCCGAGCGCAAGGATGAATGGGTTAAAGAGTTAGTCAAGCTCAGTTTGGCAGAAGAATAGATCCGTTTCATCCGTTCGGCTTTGCATGTCCGATAATAATTATAAAAAAAATTGAAAGGAGAGATTACGATGGGTAAATCCGCAAATGCCGTGCTCGCGCGTGTGCGCGCCATGTACGGAAAGCGTTTGAGTTTAACGGATTATAATAATCTTCTCTCCTGTAAAGATGTCAAAGAAATCGCACTATACTTAAAAAACAAAACAGCTTACGGCGATATATTTTCCCCGAACAGCGCTACGGAAGTGACTGCGGAAGCCATCGAGTTTGCTTTAAATAAAGAAATTGACGGTAGAGTGCAAAAAATATGCAGCTTTGAGAAGATGATAGATAACCATTTTTATCGCTATTACATCATTAAAAGTGATATTAGAGCGATAATATCTGCCGCAAGAACACTTGTGTCTACATCGGCACTCGCCTCTTCTTATGTGCCGTCCGACTTTTTTAAAGAACGCTCGGAGTTGGATTTCAACAAGCTCTACAATATTCATTCTGCGGAAGAATTAATTGAAGCAACAAAGCATACGCGCTATTATGCAACCACAAAAAAATTCATCAATGCTGAAGGTTTTTTTGATTTTTCCTCAGTTGAAATTCATTTAATGCGCTTATACGCACAAACCGCAAAGGAGCTCGGCAAACATTTTTCAAAAGCCTCCAAAAAAGAGCTTTATTCTATCATCGATACAGAAATAGACAGCCTGAATGTTTCAAATATATACCGATTAAAACGCTTAGATGTGCCGAATGAAGATATTATTCCCAAGCTCATTTTAGACCACGGTTCCATACCGAAAACAAAACTGCTTGATTTATTGGATGCGCAAGGCGATTATGCTTTTATGTCGATCATTTCAACCACAAAAATCGGCAAAGGCTTTACCCTCTCCGATTTTATGTATCCCGAGGCGGTTTTTGCAAAAAATGCTTATATAATTAACAAGCGCTTATTGCGCTTCTCATCAAATCCCGACATTGCGGTGATAGCCTATATGAATCTCGCAGTGGCGGAAACAAATAACATTACGCATATTGTAGAAGGCAAACGCTATAAAATGCAAAATGAAGAAATTAAAAAATTCCTTGTCGGAGCAGACTGATGGGGTATTCCCGTCTCTGCTTGTAAGTAGATATAAAGGAGTGATAACTTGGCAATACAGAAAATGAAGCTTGTTAAGATATCCGGCCCGACGGACGCGCTTGACAAATTCATTAGAGAATGCTGTTTAGACGGAACATTTCAACCGGAAAGTGCAGTTGATTTTCTGCCTAAAAAGGGATTTAGTACCCTTAGTGGCGAAAATCCCTACACACCGCTTATTCAAATGATTCACGAAATAAACAAAGAATTCTCAGTGGACATTAAGCATGAAAAAGCCGAAAAGCTTTTTGACAGCAAGAAGGACTACGAATATTTAAAGCATTTTTACGATAAAGTGCATTCCAATTTTGAAGCACGTGCCGAATTGCAAAAAAAGCTGGAAAACAATCAGACTTTAGTTGAGAATTATGAGCACTTTGCGGAAATGGATATCAACTTAAAAGATATCTTTGATTGCGAGTTTACCAAATTCCGCTTTGGCTATCTGCCGCGTGAAAGCTATGAAAAGCTGCAGATGAATGTATATAAAGATAATCCTTTTATTACTTTCATTAAAGGTAAAGAGGTCAAAGACGGCTACTGGGGTGCTTATGTAGTTCCGGCGAGCAAAAAAGAAGAGATTGAGAATATTTTCACAAAGCTCTCCTTTGAAAAAGCTTTTGTGCCTTCTTATAACGGTAATGCCGAGCAGGCAATAGCGGAAATTGTTGAGCATAATAAGGAAATCGAAGCGCAAATTGATGCTCTGACAAAAGAACTGACCACTTTTATTGAAGGGCAAACCGAGCATTACTCCTTGCTGGTTAACCGTATTTATGCACTCAATAAAGCTTTTGAATTGCGCAGCTATGCCGCGATTAAGAGTGAAGATAATACTTTCTTCTATGTAGGCTGGATAACGGAGGATGCACAAGATAGTTTCGAAAAGAAGCTTGCGCATTTTAAACATTTAAATGCAGATTATGAAACACCTTCCGCTTCTGTTGTTGAAAAAGTACCGGTGAAATTAAAAAATTGTGCACTTTTCAGACCGTTTTCCTACTTTGTGGAAATGTTCGGACTTCCCTCTTATAACGAATCAGACCCAACACCGCTGTTTGCTATCACCTATGCGTTAATGTTCGGACTCATGTTTGCGGATTTGGGGCAAGGCTTTGTTATCATCATTATCGGCTACTTAATGCACAAGTTTAAGAAAATGCCGCTTGGACAAATACTGATGCGTTGCGGTGTATTCAGCTGTATTTTCGGTGCCGTATTCGGTTCTGTATTCGGTATAGAAGATATGCTTGATGGTGTTTATGAGAAATTAGGCATTCATTTTCTACCCGTTAAGGTCTTTGAAAATACGACAAGTATTCTAATATTGGCAATTTCGTGCGGCGTAGTGTTAATGCTGTTAGTGATGCTCATTAATACCATTAACTGTTTCAGACTCAAACGATATGCCGATGCCATATTCGGTGCAAACGGTATTGCGGGACTGCTTGTATACACGGCACTTGTTTATTTTGCTACAAACATGATGGCAAATGCCGAAGTGAAAACCGCTTTGGCAACCGTTCCCCCTATCGTGCTGCTTGTGATGCTCTTTGTCGGTGTTGCACTATTGTTCATGCATGAATTTGTTCTTGAAAAATCGTTGGATAAAAACTATAAACTGCAGCCGGGCAATTATTTTCTTTCCAACTTTATTGAATTGTTTGAAAGTATTTTGTCTTTCTTCTCAAACACAGTATCGTATTTGAGACTCGGCGCATTTGTGCTCGTGCATGCCGGTATGATGATGGTGGTTACCACCCTCGCCGGTGATAAAGTAAGTGTCACATACATTATTGTGATGATACTCGGTAATGCGCTTGTGATTGCATTGGAAGCGCTCTTAACTGGCATCCAATCACTCAGGCTCGAGTTTTATGAGATGTTTTCGAGATACTATTCAGGTCAAGGCAAGGCGTTTGAACCTGTATGTATAGATGAATTTAATGAATAAGATAACTTTGGAGGTTACATTATGACTGTTTTATTAATTCTTTTACCGATTTTAACAATTATTATTTCTGCAACAATTGCAGTGAAGAAAAAAATAGGCGGCGCAAGTGCAAAAAAGGCTTTCAGATATAATGCTATCGCTTTTTTGATTGTTCTTGTTATGCTTATTGTATTTGCTGTAGGTTCTTTTGCTGCAGGCAGTGATGATGCCGCAGCGGCGCCGAGTACCGAGACACAAGCCTCCCAGCAGGCAGAAGAAAGTGCAGAGCCTTCCGGCGGTTTGGATAAAGGTATGGCGTACCTTGCAGCCGGTCTTTCCACCGGTCTTGCCGGTATCGGCGGCGGTATTGCGGTTGCAGCCGGTGCTCCGGCAGCTATCGGTGCAGTCAGTGAGGACCCGAAGGCATTCGGTAAAGCGATTATCTTCGTTGCGCTCGGTGAATCCATAGCGCTGTACGGCGTGGTTATTTCCATTCTTATCTTACCGTGATGTATCATGAAATTTTACTTAATCAGTGATGACAGGGATGCCTTAACAGGCATGCACCTTGCCGGGATTGACGGTGAATATTGCGATACTCCGCAAAGCGCTGAAGCGGCAATGCTTAAAGCGCTCGAGAATAAAAACATCGGTATTCTTTTGATTACCGACAGTATCGCTGATGCGTTACCGCAAACCGTGAGTCATATTAAACTTAATTACACAACACCGCTGTTGGTCGAAATACCCAACAGTGATTCTCCCGAGCGCCCGCATGATTCCATTATGAAAATCGTTAATGAAGCTATCGGTATGTAAATACCGCTTCTATGCTGCACTGTGAGAATAATTATATATTAGGAGTATGCATAATGATTCAACAATCACCCGCTAAGACAAAAAGCTTTTTAAAAGCCATTAATAAAGCGGCAATGCAGAAATGCAATGATATTGCAAAACAGATTGAAGAAACCACCAAGGCGGAAATGGCACGCGCCGAGGATGAAGCCAGTCGAGACGGACATATGAAAATCGATATGGCTAAATCCAAAATTGAAGCGGAAACCAAGCTGCAGGTGGCAGCGTTTGAAACGCAAAAGAAAAAAGAGATATATGCCAAGCGCAAAGCCTACCAAGAGCAGGTATTTTCTGCCGCAGCTACCGAGTTGAAGGACTTTACTAAAACGGAGCAATATAAGCTTTATATTGAAAAATGCTTGCAAAATATATCAGATAAAGTAGGAGCCAATCTTACTTTTTCCGTTGCCGAAAACGATACAATCTGTGCCGATGCTATCCGCGCGCGGTACCCTGATGCAACTGTGCTTACACAAGCAGAAATCGGTATTGGCGGGTATACACTGAAAGATGAGGAAAACGGGATATTAATAGACGATACCTTAGACAGCAAATTAGCGGAGCAAACCGATTGGTTTTTACTGCATTCCGGTTTAAAAGTCGAAGTATAATTAGGAGAAACGGTTTTGGAAAAAACATATAACATTTATTCAATTAACGGTCCGGTTATCACGATCAAGGGTAAAACCGATTTATCCATGATGGAAATGGTCTATGTCGGTGAAGAAAAGCTTGCCGGTGAAGTTATCTTAATTGATAACGATAAAACAACCATTCAAGTTTATGAAGAAACCGCCGGGCTGCGTGCCGGAGAGCCGATTTATGCTACCGGTTCTCCCCTAACCATTACATTAGGTCCCGGATTAATGAGCAATATTTATGATGGTATTGAGCGCCCTCTTGCCATGATTAAGCAACAAAGCGGTGCCTTTATCAAAAAAGGTTCTTTAATTCCGGGATTAGATGAACAAAAAGAGTGGGATGTTACCGTTACCGCTCAGGTTGGTGATAAGCTTAGCGGCGGTCAAATCTATGCGCATTGCCCCGAAACAAGTGCAATTACTCACTTTTGTATTCTTTCTCCCGAGTTTTCCGGAGAAGTGGTTGAAGTGAAGCCAAGCGGAAAATACCGCGTGAATGATACCGTTCTCAAGCTCAAGGATAATAAAGGCATCATCCACGATATCACTTTATGCCAAAAATGGCCGATTCGTATTCCGAGACCGGTTAAAGAAAGAATGAGTTCCGATAAACCTTTAATTACCGGTCAAAGAATCTTAGATACTCTCTTCCCCGTCGCAAAAGGCGGTGCAGCCGCTATTCCCGGAGGGTTTGGCACCGGTAAAACCATGACACAGCACCAGCTTGCAAAATGGTGTGATGCCGATATCATTATATATGTCGGCTGCGGTGAGCGCGGAAATGAAATGACGCAGGTTTTGCAGGAATTCGGCGAACTTATCGACCCGAAAACCGGCAAACCGATGACTGAAAGAACCATCTTAATTGCAAATACATCCAACATGCCCGTTGCGGCAAGAGAAGCCTCTATTTACACCGGTGTAACGCTTGCGGAATATTACAGAGATATGGGTTATCATACCGCAATGATGGCGGATTCTTCTTCACGCTGGGCAGAAGCGCTGCGCGAAATTTCCGGCAGATTGGAAGAAATGCCGGCGGATGAAGGCTTTCCCGCCTACCTCCCCTCCAGGTTATCCGACTTTTATGAGCGTGCAGGTTATATGAATACACTTTGTGATAAAGAGGGTTCCATCACTTTAATCGGTGCGGTCTCCCCGCAGGGCGGTGACTTTTCCGAGCCTGTTACACAAAACACCAAGCGATTTACGCGCTGCTTTTGGGCACTCGATAAATCTCTTGCTTATGCAAGGCATTATCCCGCTATTAACTGGACCGAAAGTTATAGTGAATACTTAAACAGCTTAGCGCCGTGGTATACGGAAAATGTTAGTCCTAAGTTTATGCGTCACCGCGATAGAATTGCATCGATACTGCAAAAGGAATCGGATTTAATGGAAATTGTAAAGCTAATCGGTTCCGATGTTTTACCGGATGACCAAAAGCTTATTTTGGAAATCGCAAGAGTCATTCGCGTAGGCTTTTTACAGCAAAATGCTTTTCACGATATCGATACCTATGTTCCACTCGATAAACAATATAAAATGATTAGAATTATTTTATATTTATATAAGCAGTGCTCAAAAATTATTGAACAGCAAATTCCCATCTCTCAAATTAAAGCGTTGGGATTATTTGATAAGGCTGTCCAATTAAAATACCAAATCCCGAATGATGATTATTCCGGCTTTGATGCATTTAAAGAAGAAATTGATGCCGCTTTAACAAAGTTTAATATTGCATAATATTAAGAATCATTCTCAAAAAACATAACGGAGTTTAAAATGATATTAGAACACATCGGTTTAAATCAAATAAACGGTCCACTCATTGTACTGGAAGGTGTAAAAAACGCGCACAACGAGGAAATGGTGGACATTCGACTCGATAACGGGTCCAAGCGCGTAGGGCGCGTTGTGGAAATCGAAGGCGATAAAGTAGTTATTCAGGTTTTTGAAGGCACTACCGGTTTATCCCTTTCAAATACCGCAACCCGCATGACGGGACACGCAATGGAGTTACCGCTCTCTCCCGAAATACTCGGCAGAGTATTTGATGGTCTCGGCAGACCGATTGACGGTTTAGGCGATATCTATCCCGATATTAAGATGGATGTAAACGGTCAGCCGATTAACCCGGTTGCAAGGGTATATCCCCGCAATTATATCAATACCGGTATCTCCTCAATTGATTGCCTCGCTACGCTGATTCGCGGTCAAAAGCTTCCGATATTTTCCGGCTCCGGTATGAAGCATAATGAGCTTGCGGTACAAATTGTAAAGCAGGCAAATGTTTCGGACGGCAGTGATTTTGCAATCGTTTTTGCCGCTATGGGTGTAAAAAACGATGTAGCCGAATATTTCAGAAAATCCTTTGAAGAAGCCAATGTCATGAATAAGGTTGTCATGTTTTTAAACCTTTCCAATGACCCGATTATTGAAAGAATCATCACGCCGCGCTGTGCCTTAACAGCAGCGGAATACTTAGCCTATGAACTCGGCAAAGATATACTCGTTATCTTAACCGATATGACCTCCTATGCGGAAGCCGTGCGCGAGTTTTCTTCTTCTAAAGGTGAAATTCCCGGCAGAAAAGGATTTCCCGGTTATTTGTATTCCGATTTTGCATCTATTTATGAGCGCGCCGGTATTATTGAAGGAAAGAAGGGTTCCGTTACACAAATCCCGATTCTTACAATGCCCAACGATGATATTACCCATCCTATCCCCGACTTAACCGGCTACATCACGGAAGGACAGATTACACTGGATCGCTCTTTGGATTCCATGGGTATTTATCCGCCGGTGAGTATTCTTCCATCTCTTTCAAGATTGATGAAGGATGGTATCGGTGAAGGCTATACAAGAAAAGACCATCAGCCGCTTGCCAATCAGCTCTTTGCCAGTTATTCAAAAGTGCAGGATGCAAAGGCGCTCGCTTCGGTCATCGGTGAGGATGAATTGTCCCCTAACGATAAATTATTATTGAAATTCGGACAAGAATTTGAAAGTAAATTCATCAATCAAGGTTACCAATGCAACAGAACGATAGAAGAAACACTCGACCTCGGTTGTGAGCTGCTGTCTTTACTGCCGCGAGAAGAGCTTGACAGATTAGATGAAGAAATGCTTGCTTCACATTATGTGCGCAAGTCAAAAGGCAAATAATATTAAAAATATGTTTAAGTTTTAACTTTTATCACTTTGTTACTTGGAGAAAGGCGCATGGCTCAACAGGTTTTTGCAACAAAAGGCAATTTAATAGCATATAAAAAGAGCCTTGAACTCGCAAGGCTCGGCTTTGACCTGCTTGACCGCAAGCGCCATATCTTAGTACGTGAAATGATGTTGATGATCGATGAAGCAAAGAGTATTCAAGACCAAATCGCAACGGTATATGAACAGGCGTATACTTCCTTAAAAATGGCAAATATGACACTCGGCTCCGAAGCGAATAATATGGTGGTTGTGGATACCGACGATTCCATTGAAATTGATTTCCGCTCTGTAATGGGCGTGGAAATCCCGATTGTCACTATTTCCCAAAAGATTCAACCGCCGCAATACCTCATCGGCGATTCCAATTCCATGCTCGATAGAGCGTATGAAAACTTTCACGAAGTGAAGCTGCTCACCGCACGCCTTGCCCAAATTGAAAGCAGTGTCTATCGCCTGGCAACGGCAGTGAGCAAAACACAAAAGCGTTCCAATGCTTTAAAAAACATTGTTATTCCCCGTAATGAGCAGATTGTTAAGTTCATTACCGAAAGCTTGGAAGAAAAGGAAAGAGAGGATTTTTCTCGCCTGAAAGTCATTAAAAGCCAAAAAGAAAAGAAAAATGCATAATTTATAGTATTTTATCGCATCTTATACTATTACTACTGTGTTTCAAATATTCTGTTCTCTGTTTTTACATTGTCAAAACAGAGAATTTTTTTATTATATTTTGTTTAAATTTACAAAATTAATAATACATTTTATTCTTTATTTACTTTAAAATATATAAGTGATAAAATAAAAGAGATAAAAAATCTTTTTGGAGGAAAAATCATGAAAAGAAACTTTGTGAAAGTTCTTTCAATCGTTCTCGCATTGATGATGGTGATAACCTGTGCACCGTTATCATCCTTTGCGGCTAACGCCACGATTACCGGCAGTTCGTCCGCGGATTACGAGATTGATAATCCCTCTTTTGTCACCCTTTCCGATACGCATGTGTACACGGAAGAATTGGTTGGCAAAGGCGGTGAAGGAACCGACTATTACAACGATGTTGTGAAGTACAACAAACTTCTTGGCGAAACTTTCCCGATTTTAAACGCAACTCTCGAAGCCATTGAGCAGCGCGTGCAAAACGGCGGTCTTCGCTATGTGTTCTTAACCGGTGACTTAACGGCTAACGGTGAAGAAAAGAACCACGAGATGTTAGGTAATCTTCTTCGTTCATTCCAAACGAAGATGAGAACCATTGACCCGAAATTCCATATCTATGTGATTCCGGGCAACCACGACATCAACAAATGTGATGGCGCTTATTACGATGAAAACGGTAAACAGGTAACCGCAGCAAGTTGTGCCACCATCGAGCAAGCCAATGAAATTTTAACCAGTGCAGCCGAATTTGCTTACTTTTACAGAGACCTCGGTTACGGTGAGGCTGATGTAGATTATTTTAAAGAGTCAAGTTTAAACAATGCTCCCGCTGCTACAGATGATAAGACATTTTATGACTTTGAAGATTCCAGCGGCGCTCTTTCCTATGCGGTAAGCCTTGAAGATTCCAGCGGTCAAAAAATGCGCTTGGTAGCGATGGACTGCAGTATGTATTCCGATGATGTGAATGATGATACCAAAGTCATCGGCGGCGTAGAAGTGCAAGATGCCAACACCGGCGGATATATGACCGATGAACAGCTCAACTGGGTTTGCAATCAAAGTAGTGCAGCCGTGAATAATGACGAAGTGGTTATCGGTTTGAATCACTATGCATTCACTCCCCATTTTGCCGTTCAACCCGCTGCCTTAAAACTTTTCATAATTAATGATTGGCAGAGAATTTCTTCTGCTGTTGCAGATGCCGGTATGCATTATGTATTCTCCGGTCACCAACACGCACCTGATGTTTCCTGCTATACAAGTCCTAACGGTGAAACCATCTATGATGTGGAAACCGGTTCTCTTGTGAACTTCTCCAATACATATCGTGAGAATAAATTTGAATTAAACGGTGACGGCTCCATTGATTTTGATACCGTTTCCCGTGATTGCGATACCTATGCACAGGTAGACCTTTCCCGCTGCTGGTATGAGTATGATGATGCCGGCAACCCCGTCATTACCGAATTGAAGTATAATGCCGGTGCTAACGGGCTTCCTTTCGGCAAAATCAGCAAACCTTTCTCGCAGCATTACGGCATTTACCTGTTTGCCGGCACACGCTTGGATGCTACCGACACAGGCGACTGCATCTGGACCGATGAACACGGCGATATGATTAAGCCGAGCTTATCCACGCTTGCTAAAAATATGATTAGCGGCTATCTTGATGGTAAGCTTATTGATAATATTATCCGCTCCGGCGGTGCAAGATCTTTAGTTGAGAGCATTCTCGGAACTGACCTCAAATCTTATTTAGACGCCATGTTCCCCGGTGATACCATTACAATTAGTATCATCACTCTCAAAAAAGATGATGTGCTTGAGCTCGCCGACATGATTATGGATGAATTGGATCATTCCCTCATCGGTTATGTGGATGGCGACGGCAACATTGTCAGAGAAAACCAATTACTTTTAGATGTCGCTAATGACCTTGTTGACATCATTCTCGATTTTGAAATCGGCGGTCATACACTTGGCGATATCGCTATGGCGGCTGTAATTGCCAACTATGATTGCAAAGCCATTCAAGACAATCAATTCCCGTTTGTGCAGGATATTGTCAATGATTTCGATGCTATCTATGCCGATATCGAATCCGATGCCGCCATCCGCAGATTGGCTGACCGCTTAGTGGATGAGCTCTTAGGCAAAACTGTTGTTGAAACAGATGGTGAAGGTAAAGAAACCGAAACCTTCCAGGAAGGTGCGATATTAAAGCTGCTGCGCGGTATCAATATCTCCACCGATATGATTAACGAGATTCTTCCCGACTTTGCCGGTGTATTGCGTTATCCTGCAGTAAGAAAACTGCTCTTTGGTAACACTTCCAAGACACCTGATGTTGTTACGGTTGTGAATGCATGGGCAGGCAGATTATTTAAAGATTCTTATAAGCATGTAAACTTCACTACCGGTGAAGTGACCGAGAAGAGTGTGACCGATTCCGCTTCTCTCGTTGAGAGCTTTTTATTCGGTGCTGTGGATGATTATCTGACTGATGATCAAATCCATTCCGTATCGGAAGTTCTCAAATATGCGTTACAATCCTTCTTTGTAGACCCGACAAGCACAGCAAAGAGCGATATTGAATATATCGACCAATATCCCTTTGTCAATAACTATGACCTCAAGTCTGAAGGCTTGATGAGTGCCGATTCGGATGACTACAAAGCAACGATTAATTACAGAAAGTTAACTCCGAAAGCACCGGAAGATGCTTGGTATCAAATCCCGACTTCGATTTCCGTAAGCTTCGGTGCCGATACAACATCATCCAAGAATATTAACTGGTTCACCATTCCGAACATTACAGGTACGGATGTACAAATCATCCCCTATACTGCCGGCGCAACTGCAGCTGACTTTGCCGGTGGCAGCACAGTTTCCTTTAATGCGGATACCTCTTGTGAAACCGTACCGATGACATATCCTAACTTGGATATCGGTATTCTCACTGTCGGCGAAAGCATGAGCATGAACAGACACATTGCAAAAGTTACCGGTCTTGAACCCGACACCAAGTATACCTACCGTGTCGGCGATGCAGATAAGAACATTTGGAGCGAACCTGCTACATTAGAAACTGCTTCAGGCGATAAGAGTGCATTCAGCTTCTTGTTTACCACTGACACACAAAGTCAAACACAAGCGCAGTATGACTCTTCATTCGGCAAAGTGCTTCAAGATGCAAAAGAAAAAGCACCCGATTATAAGTTCATACTCAATGCCGGTGATATGGTTGACTATGGTGCAAACATGCGCCAATGGGAGTGGGCACTCGGTGAACCCGGTGTTTCCGACACCACCGTTGCTTCCACAGCCGGTAACCATGAGCCTAAGGGTACAAATGGTAAAGACAGTATTTTAACCACTGCCTTCGGTCCTTCCCAAGATACCTTCTTTGCAATTGAGCATCCCGAACAAGATGTATCCAGCGGTATCTACTATGACTTTGATTACAATGATATGCATGTCATGGTTCTCAACTCCAACAATTTGAACGATGACAATACACTCTCTACCGACCAGGTTGAGTGGCTCAAAAACAGCGCAGAGTCTTCTGATAAGACTTGGAATGTGGTTATGATGCATAAATCCATTTATTCCAATGCTTCTCACTATGATGACAGCGATGTTGTGGCATTGCGTGAGCAACTTTCCAAACTCATGCCGCAACTCGGTATTGACATTGTATTCTCCGGTCACGACCATGTATTTGTCAGAACGCAGTTTATGACAAATGGTAAAGTTACAGGTAAATTTAATTCATCTGATGTTGGCTACAACCAAAGCGGTACAGTCTATCTTATCAACGGTAAGGCCGGTGTGAAAGATTATAGACTGAAGAGTGATGAAAAAGTTAGCGAAGTTATGCCTTTGGATACCATGAAGAGAGTGGATGCGGCAAATAAATCTTCCTACTCCGTTGTGAATGTAAACGGCGGCAAATTCACGGTTGATACCTATCAATTAGATGAAAATGGTGAAAACTCCACAAAGATTGATTCCTTTACCATCCAAAAAGGTAAATTAAGCGCACCGAAGCTTACTGCTGAAACTGCATCCAAGACAAGCATTAAACTTTCTTGGAATGCTATAAGCGGCGCATCTTCGTATCAGCTTTACAGAGCAAACTCTGCAAATGGACAATTTGAGAAGATTGCAACACTTGGAGATACCACTTATACCGATACCGGTTTAGAGACAGGCAAGACCTATTTCTATAAAGTGGTTGCAGGTACCGGTGGCTCGGCAAGTGAGCCTTCCAATGTGGCGCAAGCTAAGGCTACCCTGCCCGCAGTGCTTCACTTAAAGGCAAATCAAAAAGACTTTACTACTGTTCAAACATCATGGAGTAAAGTTAAAGGTGCGATTGGCTATAACCTTTATGTCAGCACACAAAAGGATAGCGGCTACGAACTCGCAGCAAGCACTGATGGTGCTATTAATGCAAGAGTCAGCAACCTTGAAAGAGGCTCAACATACTACTTCAAAGTATGTGCGACTGACGGTGTCTCGGAAGGTGCTTCCTCCTACATTATTAAAATTACTTTAAAGTAATAGTTTCAATTTAATTAAACGGCTGTCTTCCGAGGAAGACAGCCGTTTTCCTATATAGACACTGATAAAACAATAATAAAATATTTACTAAATCAAATACAAAAAAATGTAAGGATACGGATTGCAGTTTAGTTTATTTATCATATATAATAATAAAGAATGACTTCCAACTTGAAAACTTACTTTTCTCTAAAGTCGCCTCATGGGCGACCATTTTTATTTTTAGGTGTGTATAATGGAATCATACCAAATAAATGAAATGGAGGTCAAAACAATGGCTAAGAAAACAACAAAGGAAAATAAAAACAATATTTGTGAAATGGTATTCATTCTTGATGAGAGCGGCTCCATGTCCGGTCTCGAAAGCGATACCATCGGCGGCTTCAATTCACTCATTGCAAAGCAAAAAAATGAAAGCGGCACCTGCTTTGTCACAACGGTTCTTTTTTCGGATACTTCCAAAAGAATACATGATAGAGTCAATTTGAATGAGATTCAAAACATGACCGATAAAGACTACTGCCCGATGGGCTGCACCGCTTTGTATGACACGGTCGGCAATACCATCAATCATATTTCTTCCATTCACAAGTATGTAAGAAAAGAAGATGTACCGGCACAAACCGTGTTTGTCATCATTACCGATGGCTATGAGAATGCTTCCACAGAGTTTAATCATCGGGAGCTCAAGAAACTGATTGAATCCAAAAAAGAAAAAGAGCATTGGGAATTTATGTTTATCGGCGCAAATATTGATGCTGTCGAAGCGGCACAAAGCATCGGCATTGAAAGAAACCGCGCAGCGAATTACCGCGCCGATTCTGCCGGAACTGCAGTCGTATTTAATTCCATCAGCCAACCCCTTGCCTGCGCAAGAGCCTGCGCTCCTATGGAAGACACTTGGGTAGAAGAAATTGAAAATGATTTAAAAAACAGATAAATATAATCGATTATCTGTAAAAAAAAGAGGTGTTCGCATTAGGTGAGTCCCCATAACGAAGTTTGGTTTTTGCGTTGTATTTTCATCCGTCTAAGTGATAAAATTTACCTTGAATATGACAAGTATGCAAGAAAAATTTTCTCCCTTATTCGAATAAAACTGCTTAGCAAAAACTGCTATGCACCCTAAAATCGGCAGATTTTTTGTCAGAATAAAGCAAAATAGTCGCTTAAGGCTGACGCCTAAGCGACTATTTTA
>JAFWGH010000002.1 GCA_017512465.1 Clostridia bacterium | reverse complement strand
TTTGCAGTTTCTATTTAGGCGATTTGTTCTTAAATTAGGCAAAAAGCACAGGAATACTCTGCGTATTGCGCGCATTTTTAACGACATTTAAGGGCAAATCGGCAAATAGAAACCGGGTTCGTGCGTGATTGCTATGCCATGGGTGCAGGTATCCGAAAGCAAATCAAAGTGCTTAAATATCATCGATACCATCAGTGCAAGTTTCGGAAAGAACCTGCCGAGCACATACAAAAACTTTTCTTCGCTCAAAATGGAGCCGAGCACACTGAAAATGAGTGTAGTGCAAATAATAAGCAGGGCGCAGTAAAAGCCGTTTTCAATCGCCTCTAAGGTAAAGATGTATCCTCAAAGGGTGAATAAAACTGTTTTGCCCTTGTGATTAAAAATAGGGTTGAGAATGAGCATAAACCCTGCGAGCGGCAGAGTCCAAAGAATGCGCTTTGCTTTTTTGGTGATGAGCGCAAAAAAAGAGCATCAAAATAATGATGAGAAGCCCCGGCGTTTCGGTGCAAAAGCAGACTACCGGTATCTGCGTAAAAAAGCAGAAAAACGACCGGGTGTAAATTTGTGAATAGAAAGTTTTTCATACAAACCTCATAATCTTGAACAAGTTGCATAAACAATTATAAATATTTTTAAGCATATTGTTAATAAGGAAGAATTGACTTTTTAAATTTCTTTTGATATAATAATAATGAACTATTTTGAAAGGGTGTTATGTTATGAAAAAATATATTGCACCGGAAATTGAATTGATTAGGTTTTTGGGAATCGATGTTTTAGCAAGTTCTAAAGTGACTACACCTAAGATGGATGTTGATGATGATGGCTGGATTAATCATTATCCGACAAGACCTACCAGACCTCATTAAATTCAAACAGTACTACGAAAAGGCAGATTGTTCTATCTGCCTTATATTTTTTAGGAGGCATTATGAATAGAAGTCAATCTGTATTTAAACTCATCGATGTTTCTATGGATAAGAAACAAAACCGAGCTGTAGAGTATAGCGGCATCAAGATTATTAAGGATATTCCTTACAGTGATTATTCCGTGGATACCAGCGGTGATATTTATGTCAGAGAGGATTTATTAGCCAAGGGCGACAAGTTGCCGGTTGTATTAAACATTCACGGTGGCGGATTTGTCATGGGTGATAAAAAGTATCGTTACGGCATTTCCTCCTGGTGGGCGAGTAAGGGTTATATTGTATATAATATTTCTTACCGCTTATCACCGGATGTCTATTTCCCGGAAAATTTGGTTGATTTGGTGGATGCACTCAATTATTTAAAAGTGCTTGCACAAGAATATCCGATGGATTTATCTAAGCTGGTTATTACCGGTGATTCCTCCGGCGGTTATTCTGCGGCGTATTTAACTGCGCTTGCTTTTGATGATACGCTGCGCCGGGAAATTGTGGAAAAGAGCGGTATTGAAATCGCACCGGTACAATTAAAGCCTGCACTTTGTGCACCCTGCTGCGGTATTTATGATGTGGTTACGCTTTTAGGTACCAAGATGCCGTTTCAGCTTATTCCCGTGACCACAAAAACCTATACCGGCTTCTCGTTGAAGAACGATTTGAGCAATATCGGTGATTATCCGCTGTATGATTATCTCAGTCCGATTAACTTTGTGAGCAAAGATTGGTGCAAGGTGTTTATGATTTGGACTTGGTCGGATTTAATTTGTGTTGATCAGGGCAGACCGATGTATAATGCGATTTGCCGCAAAATCGGCAAAAAGAAACTCGGCTACTATGCTGCCGATGGTCTGTTAAATAACCACTGCTTCCACTTAAATCAGGATACAAAGGAATCACAGGAAGCCCTTGCGGCATTAGAAGCCTTTGCAGCGGATGCACTGGATTATCATCCGAGTTTATAAAAGTTATTTGCAAAAAAACAGCGCGTTGCGCTGTTTTTTTGTGCGACAAAAAAGGATTTGTCGAGCCCTTGCGGGCTCGCAAATCCTTATTTGTGCAGTCAGCGGTCAGCGGTCAGCAGTTAGCGATTGGTGGCGTTGCTACGCAACGCATTTAAATCGGGTGCGGGTGTCCCGCCCTTGGCTGGCTGCCGACTGCCGGC
>JAFWGH010000051.1 GCA_017512465.1 Clostridia bacterium | reverse complement strand
GAAACAGCTGAAATTATAAACACATATTATGTGAACTGCTTTTACTTAAAAATAGATTCCAACGAAAAAAACTCGCCTACAGTTATTCTATACAAAGATGAAGAGAGAAAAAGTCATAAATTATGCACTTATTCGACTCTCGCTCACGCATTGGAAGCATTAACGCTTTTGGGCGAAGAGTTTTCACATGGCTCTTTAGTCTTTTGCTTTCCTGAAGATAGCGAACAGTCTTTTGAAGGAAAATACAAAAGCATTATTAATTTGCAAGCGCAAAAATATTTCAAGTCAATGTTAGTGTGTAATTTAGATAACTACTGCGTTAACATTGCCGCTGTTAAACGATTATTTTGTAAAAAATGTGAAGACAGTGAACAAACTGACATTTGTTTTGAAACGACTGAAGGAGAACATGTAGTTTTATGCTCTTATAAAAACGCTCCACGCGCCGAGAGAGTATTAGGAAAAATACTTTGTGCGTATGAGGCAAATGATGATGAATTTATACTTCCGCCTGATAATGAGGAACTTGAAGCTATTTCTATATAGCTTTCAACTTTCCGACAAGAGCACTCTATCCGAAAGGGTAGAGTGTTTTTTTTGCTCTTTTATTAATCAAGATGCGGAAAACAGTTCTTATATTACATTTTAAATATTTTATATTTGTAAAAGGATGTCAGATATGTTATGATGGTTCATATAAATAATTATGGTAAATCATGGAGTAGTTTTGAAAAAATTAATTGATCTAAAAGCACCTCATATAAAAGACATGTTGCCGGAATTGTTGCGGGACATGACAACCGGTGAAAATATTATTTTTGCAACAGATATTTACAGCAAAAATAATATTGCTTTCTTTCCGACAGAGCATATTACCGAAAGCGTATTAGAGCAAATTGATTTGCAGCCGCGCGTGGCAAAAAGTCTTGCAGAACAAAACGAGCGTACGCGCTCCAATGCGGAGGTTTTCACGCCGGCGTGGATTTGCAATAAAATGAATAACTTTTTAGATAAAGAGTGGTTCGGCAAAAAAAGCCCGTTTAATGCGGAGCAGGAGAAGGCTTGGAAAACATATAAAAAGAAAATTGCTTTTCCGGCAGGTAAGACTTGGCAGGATTATGTCTCACTGAAAGTATTAGAAATCACTTGTGGTGAGGCACCATTTTTAGTTTCTCGCTATGACAGTTCAACCGGCGAATACATAGAGGTGGAAAATCGCATTGGTATTCTTGATAGAAAAATCCGAGTGATTAATGAAAATTGCGACAGCGCTTTTGATTGGGTGTTTTGGGTAAACAAAGCATTCCAAAGTGTTTACGGCTATGAATACCAAGGTGATAACCTGTTAATAGCAAGAATTAATTTGCTTAATACTTTTGTGGATTGTTTAACGGAGCGCTGGAAGCGTGAACCCACAAAAGGGGAACTTCAGTTTATTACAGATACTATTGTTCGAAATATTTGGCAAATGGATTGATGCGATTGAAAAGTTTGATAAAGTGAAGGATAAAAAGCCTAAAAGTGATTTAAAACAAGAACTTGCACAAAACTTACAGTTCAATGAAGATGGGGAATTGGAAATTGAGGAGGAATACTTAAAAAGTATTTCTACCAACCTTCCTCTTGATGAATTTAAAAGAACTGTTACTTATACCATTGAAGAAAAGGCACCATATGATAGTGTTCCTCTAAGTGATGAGGCTAAACTTGCAAATTCGATTAAAGATGTTGTCAATGCGGAAATTACGGACACTATTTTGAATGCTGTTGAAGAAAAGTATGGTGAAGATTTAAAAAAATCCGATAAAAAACGAATTCAATCCAATATTAATCACGAGAGCGAAAGAAAAATTAATAAGATTGTCGGTAATTTCAGTATTGAAAAGAAACGCCTTGAAAAAGAAAGAACAGAAGCGTTGCGGGAGCGTTTTGATACAGGCAAAACTACTGAAGAGATTAACCTTGAATTCGATGAAAAAGAAGAATGTATTGAGGCTGATTTAAAACAAAAGGTTAATGACGCAGTAGGTGAATTGATTGATTCTTCTGCCAAGAATGCGATTGAAGTAGCGGAATACGGCATCCAAAATCGCAAAAAGAAAACTGCGGAAGATGATGTCCGTGACCATTTAAGAGGTTTTGCAAGAACGATTCCTTCTTTCTTGATGGCATATGGCGATGATAATGTAACCCTTGAAAACTTTGACAACACAATACCTCCGGAGGTGTTTGAAAAAGTCACAGGCATTACCATTGATATGTTCAGATTTTTACGAGACGGTGGTCCGTATAATGATGAAGAAACAGGCGAGGAAAAGTGGTTTGAAGGAAAACTGTTTGATCCGATTGTTTTCAATGATTCCGTCAAAGAATTTCTTTCATTGAGGAAGCGCTTGGCTAATTATTTTGATGAGTCAAATGAAGAAGATATTTTTGATTACATACCGCCGCAAAAGACCAACCAAATATTTACACCAAAGAAGATAGTCAAAAGAATGGTTGACCTGTTGGAAGAAGAAAACCCCGGTTGTTTCGACCAATCCGACAAAACCTTTGCGGATTTATATATGAAGTCCGGTCTTTATATTGCAGAGATTGTCAAAAGACTTTATCAAAGTGATACTATTAAACAAGAATTTCCGGATAAAACAGAACGTTTGCAACATATTTTTGCAAAGCAAGTATATGGTCTGGCGCCAACGGAAATCATCTATAAGATTGCAACTAACTTCCTGTTGGGCTTCGACGATGAAATTGAAATACCCGCCCACAATTTCAGAATGTTGGATGCGCTGCCCTATGCAAAAGAGGGTACTTTGGAAGCGAAACTCGATGAAGTGTTTGGTGACAAGAGTACCGGTAAGGGTGCAGCTTTTGATAAAAGCAAATTAAGTGTCGGCTTGAAACTGAAAGATAAAACATATGGTGTTGGTGAAGTGTTGGATTTCACCCAATCTACCGTTACTGTAAAGTTTGAAAATGAAGAGCAGCCGAGAAAACTCTCGCTATGGAGCTTAAACCATAGTTCTGTCGAAATAATTGAGGATATATGAAAAAAACAAAAAAGAATGTAATCATTTTTATTATAATTTTTTTGGTATTGATTGTTCTTGTACCTTGTGTCCTTTATTTGATTTACAAACTGTTAAATGTCAATAATACTTGGCAAGAAGGAGAGATTTTGGCTTATTGTGGTACAGCAATAAGTGCTATAGCGACTGCTTTCTTGGGTGGAGTTGCCATTTGGCAGAACAATAAAGCACAGGAAATGAATAAAAAACTATTAAAAATTGAAGAGGACAACTATATTGCAAATTATTCAACATCTGCTTTTGTGTCAGATGTTAGGATAGAAGGCGTTAAACAGCAAACAATTAATCTTAATGGTTTGCAGGAACAGTTGCTTGTTTCTGATAAATATACTGAAAAGATTACTTCCACTAATTATGCAACGCTGGAACTCTGGTTTGATATTGTCAATTTTGAAAAAACCAAACATGCAGCTTTTGTTAACATCTCAAAAATTCAACTGTATATGGCTAAAAAAGATAAAATTGTTAGCAATACATATTTGTTTGTGAATGATTCGCGTGCTTATTCGCAAGTTGCAATATCTATTGATAAAGACAGGTTTTATGCTACAGTTATTTTAACGCCAAACGAAAAGATAAGTATGGTTGAGTTGTTAAAAAATGAAGGTGTATGTTTTAATATCGAAATATTCTATACTTTAATGACAGATAAATATGTCGCAAGCAAGTGTCAGTGTAGGGCAATTCTATATTCCAAAAATGAATATAATGGAAAACAAGAAATATATAATGTATTTGGAATAAAGAAAAACGAAAAGCCGAGATGTTTTTATTTAGAACAGTATTTAGAGAATAAAGAAAATATTGAAATCAAAAAATATAAAAGACCATCAGAGATTAGTATGCCTTCAAAGATTTAATTTTATTTGATTTTATATTAAAATCAGTATATAATATGAGCAGAAGGGATGAGTGTCTATGTGCAGATTAGTAAAAGTTAATAATAACTATGTAGCCGATATTAAGAAAAAATATATCTTAAATATTGCCGAACAAGCGAAGCAATGCGCTAATATTCACCGCATTGTATTATTCGGTTCTGCTTTGGAAGAAAGATGCACAGACCGTTCCGATATTGATATTGCCGTATTCGGGAAAAAGAGTCAAAGTGAATACCTCCGTTCTAAAGAGTTTAAAAATTTTCAAAGGCAGTTATTTTCTTTTGAAGGTGATTTTGCTCAAGATTATGATATTCTCTACTTTTGTGAAGGAAAGCCGACAAACGATCCGATACTTGCTAACATTAATCAAGGAGCAGAGATTTACAGGAGGGCAATATGACTTTAACGATGGCTCTCATCAAGGCGGATATTATTGCTGCCGAGCAAGCAATAGAGTATTATAACGAGCATAATACAAAAGATATTAAGAATATCGCTGCTTACCATTTGCAACAGGCTGCCGAGAAATTAATCAAGATACAGATTTATGCGAAAGCAACTAATATTAATAATACAAGTATGTATACGCACAATCTTGAAAGATTAATTGCTTATGCTCAATCATTAAACATTGATTTCTTGTTGCCCAAATACATTGCCGACAATTCACTTGTGATTACAGGTTGGGAAGCAGGCAGCAGATATAATGTTGATTTTCAGATTCGCATTACAACTTTGAATAAGACGCTTTCCGAGATTCAAGATTGGTATGATGCTCTTTATGCAACCGGAATCAGAACAGCTTAATCTAACACTACGATTGCACCCGCAAAAAAGCGGGTGCTATTTATATTTCAGAACAGGATGAAAATCATTTGGCTTTCAAAAAAACACTACACTGTATATGTTTTTTTCTTAATTTTGCCCTAAATTGTCGCAAACTTGCACTTTTTTTATTATATATAAAATGGTATAATAAATATATTAGACATGTACTAAATAATAATCTCAAATAAGTTAGGCATAGTGTTTTACATTATGCCTTTTCTTTTCCTTTAAAATACTATGCAAAAAAGTCAAAAAAAACACAATATTTTGTGTATTTTTACCATTGAAATAATGTATAAAATAGTGATATTATGAATACGATAAAAGTAAAATGAAATATTCTATTTTTGTAGACTATTTTCTATGTGTTTTTGGAGCGATTTTCCCATCGCTCCGTTGTTTTTGTAGAGGCTGCAAAACTCTGATTCCCCGGTTCAAATCCGGGTGTTGCCTCCAGAAAACCCACGCGAGAGCGTGGGTTTTTAATTTCGTTTAAAACAAAAATACTTCTCATTTTTCACAATTTTCAGATAGTGCTTTTGTTCTATAATACATAGATACACTCACTGTGTGATATTTTTATTTAATATAAATTAATTATTGAAAAAAGTGTAGGTTTTATGTTAAAATACTATAAAATACATTTTGGAGGAGAATTATGACTTTTGAAAAGAATAGTGATGCTCTAACCATTTCATTAA
Source organism: Clostridia bacterium (assembly GCA_017512465.1). GTDB lineage: Bacteria > Bacillota > Clostridia > Oscillospirales > Acutalibacteraceae > RUG714. The sequence goes on along the minus strand of JAFWGH010000051.1, from coordinate 10,253 downwards.
CCGGTAGAATCGACTCTTCCAATGCACCCGATGTTGAGAAAGAGATTGCAACTATCGGCTTCACCCCCCAAGACTCTCTCATTTTGGATTTTTCCGATTTGGAGTATATTTCTTCCGCCGGTTTGCGTGTGATTTTGCGCTTGAAAAAATCCAATAAGGATACAAAGATTATCAATGTCTCCGGTGATGTGTATGATATCTTTGAAATGACAGGGTTTACAGAGATGATGGATATTTCCAAAGCTTATCGTGAAATGAGCGTGGAAGGGTGCGAAGTTATCGGCGAGGGTGCCAATGGCTTGGTGTACCGCATTGATGCCGATACCATTATTAAAGTATATAAAAATCCCGATTCGCTCGATGAAATCCACAATGAAAGGGAATTGGCGCGCAAGGCGTTTGTGATGGGGATTCCGACTGCTATCCCGTATGATGTGGTAAAAGTCGGCAATTTATACGGCTCGGTTTTTGAGTTATTAAATGCCAAGAGCTTTGCAAACCTGATTTGTGAAGATCCTTCTTGTATTGAAACACTGGCAGCGGAGAGTGTTGAGATTCTCAAAGCCATGCATGCTACGGTTATGGAGCCGGGCGAGCTTCCCAATAAAAAGTTAACGGCAATCAATTGGGTACAAAAGTGCGAACCGTATTTGAAAGCGGAAGTATATAACAGACTACATGAGTTAGTATGTAACATTCCCGATTCCAACATTATGCTTCACGGCGATTTTCATATTAAAAACATCATGAAGCAAAACGGCGAGAATTTGCTTATTGATATGGATACGCTCTCACAAGGTCATCCGATTTTTGAGTTTGCCGCTATCTTTTTGGCATATGTTGGCTTTAGCTGTGTGGATAGAGAGAATGTAAAAGGTTTTCTCGGCATCAGCTATGAAGAAGCTTCTCTCTTTTGGAATACCACATTAAAGTGTTATTTTGATGATAAAGATGAAGCGTATATTGAGCAAATCAAGCGCAAGGCCTCTATTATCGGATACACGCGGCTTTTGCACCGTAGCGCCGAAAAAGTCGGTTTGGATACCGACATGGGCAAACAACTTGTAGCATATTGTAAACAATATATTGAAGAAAATATTGATAAAGTGGATACACTTTACTTTTAACGGAGGAGATTATTATGGACATTATTAAAGAACTTAACGGTAGCGAATTAGTGATGAAAATCTGCGGCAGACTGGATACCAACTCCGCACCGCAGTTAGAGCAGGCACTGATGGAGAGTGTTGAGGGCGTTGAGAGCCTTGTTTTCGATTTAGCGGAAATGCCTTACACCTCTTCGGCGGGCTTAAGAGTGTTTTTAAAAGCACAAAAGATTATGAACAAGCAGGGTTCCATGAAAGTGATAAATGCTTGTGAAGATGTTATGGAAGTGTTTGAAATCACAGGCTTTTCGGATATTATAGACATTCAATAATGAATGGAAGAATATGAAAAAACTTAAAAAAATAAATGTTGTAAAAACGAGTCTTTCTTTCAATATCATTGCCGCATTGATGGTTCTTTTGGTGGTTTTTAGCAGTGTGATCACTGTGATCGGATACATGAGTTTTAATAACTCCCTGCAGGATGATTATGATGAAACGACCACAGGCATTGCCAAAACAGCGGCAACCCTGGTGAATGGAGACCATATAGATGATTATTTAAACGGCAAGTATCAGCAGGAGTATGATTCGTCACTTCAAAGAATGAATAATCTGTGCGAATCAATGGGCGTTAGTATCATCTATGTGATAAAGCCGGATACAAGTGATTTCCGACATTTCACCTCTGTTTTTAATTCTGTGAATCGTGTAAAAACCGATTATGAGCCTTGGAAAATCGGTACGGTGCGCGAAACAACTAATGATGAATATGTGAATGCATATCGGGATTTGTATGATAATAAGGATGTCAAGAGTATTTTCAGGCGCAGTCAATTAAACGGCGCCCCGCCGCACATTACTTCGTTAATTGCAATCAGAAATTCCGAGGATACCGAAACTACTGCAATTTTGTGTGTGCAGCGTCCGATGTCCGCTATTGCTAACACCAGAAGCAGTTATTTAATCAGTGTTGCCGTTTCGGTGGTAATCACAGTTGTCTTGGCGGCATATTTGGCAGTGAGTTATCTGAACAAGCAGTTTATTAAGCCGATTGAGCAAATCATTGGGGAAACCGAGAGATACGCAAAGGAAAACACGGTTACGAAATGCACCGATTTATCCGATATCAGCAAAATTCATGAAATTGCTGCGCTCGCTTCCGGTATTTCCAAGATGGAAAAAGACAATTATGAATATATTGAGAGTATCAAACAGATCACTTCCGAAAAAGAAAGAATCGGCACAGAGTTGAGCGTAGCAAGCAAAATCCAGCTTGGCTCCATTCCGTCAAAATTCCCGGCATTTCCGGACCGCAGTGAATTTGATATTTATGCGCTAATGACACCGGCAAAGGAAGTCGGCGGTGATTTTTATGATTTCTTCATGACGGATGAAGACCATTTGGCGCTTGTGATTGCCGATGTTTCCGGCAAGGGTATCCCGGCGGCGTTGTTTATGATGGTAACAAAAATGCTCGTTAAAGAGGTGTGTACCATCAGCGGAGGGTCTCCTTCCGAGATTATTGATTTTGTAAATGACAGGATTTGCGAAAGAAATACCGAGGATATGTTTGTGACCATATGGTTTGGTATTTTAGAGCTTTCCACAGGAAAAATCACATGTGTAAACGCAGGGCATGAAGACCCGGTAATCGGCAAAAGTGACAAGAGCTATGAAGTGATTAAAAACAAACACAGTCTTGCTGTCGGTGCATTAGAAGGGATTCATTATCGCTCTTATGAGATGCATTTGGAAAAAGGCGACAAACTGTTTTTGTATACAGATGGCGTGCCTGAAGCGAATAATGAGCATAATGAGCTTTTCGGCATGGATAGAATGCTGCAGGTACTTAATGAAACAGTCGGGCAATCACCCGAGGCTGTGTTAAAACATGTGAAAGATAAAGTTAATGAATTTGCGGGCGCAGCTCCTCAATTTGATGATTTAACGATGTTGTGCCTTGAATATGCCGGAGGCGAAAATTTGAATAATAAACTGCATATTCAAGCTGAGCGTGATAATTTGGATGAAGTTACCGCTTTCTTGGAAAATTATTTAGAAGGCATCGGCTGCTCGATGAAAGCACAGACCCAAATTATTTTGGCTGTGGAAGAAATATTTATTAATATAGCCAGTTATGCTTATGAGCAGACCGGTTATGCGGATTTGCGCTTGAGCTGCGATGCGGACACTGTTACCATTATCATTGAAGATAACGGCATAGAGTATAATCCGCTTAAAAAGCAGGATCCGGATATCACCCTTGCTGCGGAAGACAGGAAAATCGGCGGCTTAGGCATCTATATGACCAAAAAGCTTATGGATGATGTGATTTACACTTATGATGACGGTAAAAACATTTTAAAGCTCATCAAGAAATACTAATGCTCAATTCCCGAAGTTTTTGCTTCGGGAATAATTTATACTTGCCTTTTGTGAGAGTGCATTTTCAGATATAAAATGATATAAGTGACTATAATAAGGAGAATGAAAAATGGATTCGATACAAATGATTGCTTTTCAAGGTATTCCGCAAAACATGGAGCAGTTTAAAGCATTGCCTGAATGTGCTATGACTTCTCCGTTCCAAACAGCAGCATTAACTGTTTTGGCGCTAAGCGTGTACCCGACCAATAAAGATTTAAGCGTAGAGATGTTAAATTATTTACGCGGACCGCGCCAATTAAGCGTGATGGAGATACAGTTTATTCGTGACAGATTCATGGATAAAGATTATGTGCCGCGCTCTTATTTTTCCGGTGCTACACCGGGGAATGATTATACGCCTTCACAGCCGCTTTCCATTCGCATCGGTGAGAATCCGTATTCTTATCAAAATGAAGGATATGCAAAGCTGTTTTTAAAATCGGGTGGAGCAGATAGTCCGCGTGAAATCGTGCTGCGCCTGGCAAAAGACGGGAAGTGGTATTTGTGGGACCAATTTCTGCTTGCCGGTATTCGAGAGCCGGAAAGTGAAAACCCTTGGGCGTAAAGAATATATTGAAAAAGCAATTTATGGTATGTTATAATACTTGTATAAATATCACTTATGAAAGGATTTGATAGTTATGGGACTTATTAAAGCCGGCGTCGGTGCCTTAGGCGGCACTTTGGCAGATCAATGGAAGGAATACTTCTATTGTGATTCACTTGAAAAGAATGTGCTTGTTGTGAAAGGACAAAAGAGAACCGGTTCTCGCTCTTCGAACACCAAGGGTAGTGATAATATTATTTCTAACGGCTCCCTGATTGCAGTGGCGGACGGTCAGTGCATGATTATAGTTGAGCAGGGCAAGATTGTGGAAGTATGTGCGGAGCCCGGAGAGTTTACCTATGATACCTCTACCGAACCCAGTATTTTTACAGGCAGTCTCGGCTCGAGTATTAAGGAGAGCTTTAAAACACTCGGAAAGCGTTTTACCTTTGGCGGCGACACCGCAAAGGACCAGCGTGTTTATTATTTTAATACAAAAGAATTGATTGACAATAAGTTTGGCACGCCCAATCCCATTCCTTTTAGAGTGGTTGACAGGAATATCGGCTTGGATATCGATGTATCCATTCGCTGCAGCGGTGTTTATTCATATAAAATTACCGACCCGCTTCTTTTCTATACCAATGTTTGCGGTAATGTGGAGCAGGCTTATGTCAGAGAAGAGATTGACACGCAGTTAAAAACCGAGTTTATCAGCGCACTGCAACCTGCATTCGGCAAACTCAGCGAGTTAGAGCTCAGACCTAATCAAATTGTCACACATTCCACTGAGTTAGAGAATGCCATGAATGAGGCGCTCACTGCAAAATGGTCGAATTTGAGAGGTTTGTCCGTTGTTTCGATTGCGCTCAATCCGATTACATTGCCTGAAGAGGATGCAGAGCTGATTAAGCAGGCTCAGCGCACTGCAATTATGCGTGACCCGACCATGGCGGGCGCAACACTTGTCGGTGCACAGGCTGATGCCATGAAAGCAGCGGCTTCCAACGAAGGCGGCGCGATGAATGGCTTTATCGGTATGGGCATGGCAATGAATGCCGGCGGTATGGGCGGCATGAATGCACAAAACCTTTATTCTATGGGTCAACAACAGGCACAACAACCGGCATCTGCACCGGTACAGGGTGGTTGGACTTGCGCCTGCGGCGCTCAGGCAACCGGTAAATTCTGTCCGGAATGCGGTAAACCGAAGCCCGCACCTCAGCAGGCAAGCGGCTGGATCTGTGCTTGCGGTACAACCAATCAAGGCAAGTTCTGCCAAAACTGCGGTCAACCGAAACCTGCTCCGGTGTATAAGTGTAACAAGTGCGGATGGACTCCGGCAGACCCGCATAATCCGCCGAAATTCTGTCCCGAGTGCGGTGATCCGTTTGATAGTAATGATATGCAGTAATTGCAATATAAAAAGGGTGTAATTGCGTTACACCCTTTTTGTGCTTTTTCTATTGATGAAAACTATTTTGGCAATAAATTAAAGAAAGGGGAGCATTATGGCAGAAAATCTGGATTATAAATGTCCTGCGTGCGGCGGTACTTTAGAGTTTGACAGTGCCACGCAAAAAATGAAATGTCCTTTTTGCGATAGCGTTTTTGATGTAAGTGCTTTACAGCAAAAAGATGCGGTTCTGGATACACAGCAAGCCGATATGGGCGAACAACCGCAGGAGGACAGCTTTAATTGGTCTGACTCCGCCACTCAAGAGTGGAATGATAACGGCATGAGCGTGTTTGTCTGTAAATCCTGCGGCGGTGAAATTGTAGCTGATGAGAATACAGCGGCTACAGCTTGTCCGTATTGCGGAAATAACACGGTACTCAGCGGAAGACTTTCCGGTGTTTTAAAACCCGATTTTGTCATTCCATTTCAACTGAATAAAGCGCAAGCTAAGGAAAAATTGAAAGAATACACGGCTAAGCGTGCTTTTGCGCCCAAATCATTTAAAGATGAGAATCATTTAGAAGAAATAAAGGGCATTTATGTGCCGTTTTGGTTATTTGATTCCAATATTCATGCATCCGTACAATATGAAGGCACGCGTGTGAGAACCTGGCGTGACAGCAAGTATCAATACACGGAAACGAGCTATTATGATATTTACCGCCAAGGTGATATGAGCTTCAACAACATCCCGGTAGACGGGTCAACAAAAATGCCGGATGATTTAATGGAATCCATTGAGCCGTTTGATTTTTCACAGGCGGTAGATTTCCAAACCGCATATCTTGCCGGCTATTTGGCAGATAAATATGATGTCGGCATGGAAGAAAGCATCCCGAGAGCGAATGAGCGCATCAAGCACTCGGCGGAAGATACGCTGCGCAGCACGGTTCAGGGATATGCGAGCGTTATGCCGCGCTTTAGCTCCGTGCAGCTGTTAAGCGGTGTTTCCAAATATGCACTGTATCCGGTATGGATTTTAAATACCGATTATAAGGGCGAAAAATACACATTTGCCATGAATGGGCAAAGCGGCAAATTTGTCGGAAATTTGCCGATAGATAAAGCAAAAATCATTGCATTATTTGCAGGTGTTGCAGTTGGGGCAGGCGCCCTTGCAGGTGTTATCTGCAAGCTGCTTGGATTGTTTTAGGAGGTGCAGTGATGAAAAAATTATTATCTATTAGTATTGTTTTTTTGCTTATCCTCTCATTGATGATACCCGCTTTTGCTTCTTCAAAGCCGCTGGTGGTGGATAATGCCGAATTGTTGAGTGCACAAGAGGAAGCCCGGATTACTCAAAGGCTGCAGCAAGCCTCTGATAAATACAATATGGATTTTGTGTTGGTGAGTACAAAAACACTCGATGGAAAATCGATTGAAGCGTATGCCGATGATTATTTTGATAATAACGGCTACGGCATCGGTAGAAAAGGGGATAGAAGCGGTGTACTGCTTCTTGTGTATGATGACGGTACGAATCAAACGCGCCGACACATTTCAACGAGTGGTGACGGCATAAAAGCTTTTACCGATTACGGTATTCAAGAAGCCGGCAAAAAGCTTGCGGCTTTAATGGATGACGGAAAGTGGTATGAAGCCGGAATCCTGTTTGCCGATATTTGCGAGAAATATGCGCAGGCTGCAGAAGATGGAAATCCGATTGACAAGCCCAAAGAAAAAAAGGTTGCGCTTTCTATCATTGTTATTATTGCGGCAGCGCTTGTATGTGCCTTTTTAGCGGTTTCGGTTGTGAAAGGTAAATATAAACCGGTTCGCTTTAAATCCAACGCCACAGACTATTTGGTGGGAGGTTCGTTGAATGTGACGGGCGCTTATGATAATTTCAGAACGACTTCCGTTACAAGAACGCCGATTCAAAGCAACAGTTCCAGAGGCGGTTCCTCAACGCATACTTCCTCCTCCGGCAGGACACATGGCGGCGGCAGTTTCTAGGCTGAGTATACATATAAATAATGGTTGTCTCTTTTTTGGGGACAACCATTTTTATAATTGCTGAATAATTTCATCCAAAGCTTCATCAAGTGTATCGACATTTTTCGCTTTCGGATGCTGTTTCTTTAACTTAATACCGTAACTTTTTGCCGTGTAATCAAACATGGGAAAATCATTTTGCGAATCGCCGATACTGATCATTTCTTCGGGAGGAATGTGTAATGTATCGGATAGTAATTTCAAAGCGGAGCCTTTATTGATACCGACAGGAATAAAATCAAAACAATCAAAGTATTCAAATATGTGAATGTCTTGAATTTTATCTTGGTTTTTGTCTATAATATCTTTGATAATCGCAAATTCTTTTCTGCTTTTCGGAAAGGGAGAGAGCTCTGTTTGGTTGGGTTGAAACCAAATGGAAGGAATTGCTTTTTTTATTTCTTTTTTAAAGAAGCGCAGGCTTTTATAAGCTTTTTCGGAGTATTCGGCATGATAAAACCAGCGCGGCGGCAGATGCACTCCAAACTGTATTTCGGCACCGTTTTCTCCAATTAAAATGGGGTCTTTAAGACCAATTTGTCGCATGAATGCGCATGAGTAAAAAACAGGCTTTCCCGAACACAGGCAAATTTTAACCGAACTGTTTTCAATTTCTTTCAGCCGCTGAATATTCTCGACGGTAGCGGCGGCATCATAAGGCGCCAAAGTGCCGTCTAAGTCTAAAATTAATAATCGTAACATATTCTCACCTAAAACTTTTATTGGTTTTATTATAATACATTTTGGATAATTAATAAAGTGTTTTGCACAAATCACATTAAAAATAAGTATTGACAAATATGCACTGATGTGCTAATATACTTGAGCAACAAAAACATATCGCGGGGTAGAGCAGTTGGTAGCTCGTCGGGCTCATAACCCGGAGGTCGCAGGTTCGAGTCCTGCTCCCGCTACCAAAAAATCCGCTGACTTTGTCGGCGGATTTTTCACTTATTATGTTCTCTAAAAGGGGATATCATGCCACAAAAACCATTAATAAAGTTAAAAAACCGGGATAATCGTTTTTATCTGTATCTTTTTCCGGCAATACTTGTGCTGGCGGCTTTTTTTATCCCGTCTGCCGATGATTACGGCTGGGCGACAAGTGACGGTCTCGAAGTTTTCCATAATGGTTTTTTTGATAATTATAACGGCAGATATTTAGGCAATCTGACTGTGCTGGGGTTTACGCGTGTGCCATATCTTTTGCCGCTTATTAAAGCGACTACTCTTATACTGATTGTCTACTTTATTCAAAAGCTCATATCCTTTAAAAGCCGGCGATTTCGTATTGTAAGTGCCATCATTATCTTAGTTCCGGGTGCGCTGTTTATACAATCATTTGTTTGGACCGCGGGTTTTTGCAATTATACACTTCCGCTTCCTATTTATCTATTCTGCGCCTATGTTCTTTTAAATAGAAATGATTTACAAGGATGGAAAAAAGCGGCTTCAATCATAGTACTTTTTGTTTTAGGCATTGCGGGTCAGCTTTTCATGGAGCCTTTTACTCTATTTTGTTTGCTGTTTTCTGCGGTGGCGCTTGTGTATTTGAGTGTGAAAAATCACCGCTTTCATTTGCCCGCTTGCATCTATTTTGGCGCATGCATTATCGGTGCTGTTATTATGTTCTCAAACAGCGCGTATTATAATATTGCGCAGGGTGAAGATATGTATCAGTCAATCAACGCCGATACATCTTCTATTTTCGGTTTCCTGGCAAACGGTTTGTATAATCTGACACATGAAGTTGCATTTAGGGGATTAATTGCTTGTGCGCCTGCTTTGGTTTTCATATTTGTGCTGTGTATTATACTTTTTAAAAAGAAATATACCAAACTAAGTACAAAGCAAAAATTATTAATTTATATTTCATTTGGCATTGCTGCGCTTGCCGGAATCGCCTTCCCGATATACTATTATTCTGTTAGAGATTTAGTAAAAGCAAGTATATTTGTTTTCCTTCTTTTACTGGCTATATTTACCGCATGGGGATTAATCATCGCTTTTTGTACTTCTTCACACACTAAGAAGCGCACAATACTATATGCTCTTATGATAGCCGTGTTATGTGCTCCGCTGTGCTTTATTTTTCCCATGGGGTCAAGATGTTTCAGCGGTATACATATTTTGTTTATTCTTTTGAGTGCGCAATTATTCGGAGAGTTACAAACAAAACCCGAAACCGAAAAACAAATCCTTCCTTTTAAAGTGCTGTTGTCGGTTTTGATGGCGTTTAATATTGTGTGTTACAGTATCGTTTGCTTTGGTAATATGAAAAAGATTGAGTCCATACGCGAGCAGGTTGCACAGGGTAAAACGGTAGTCACTATTCACCATACGCCGTTAAAGTTTTTTGTATATTCCTTAGATATGGAAAATACCAGAAAAAGCCATGAAAAACGCTTTAATGAATATTATGCGTTTCCAAAAGAAACGCATGTGGAATATGAATAACTGTTATTTAGGAAGTTTTGTCTGCTAAAGTAAGGATTATAGAAAAATATTAGATGTGTTCATATTTCTTTAACAACATTTTTATTGACTTATTTATTATAATATAATAAAATAAATAGTTGTATTTAAACAAAACCATAAAGGGGTTAGATTATGGACGAGAATAAAAAAAGCTTAAATGAGTCTGAAGAAACTCTTGATGAAAAGACTCAAGAAAATTCCGCTCAAGCTGTCGGCGAAGACAATGTATCTGAGCAAG
>JAFWGH010000050.1 GCA_017512465.1 Clostridia bacterium | reverse complement strand
GTTACATACTCCAGCGCATCTTCAATATCCTTGCGCAGCATTTCTCTGTGAGAAAGCTGACCGCTTTGTTTAAGCCAATAGTCTTTCTTTTGACCGCCGTAAAACGGTGCGTTCTCCAACACGGATTTGCCGTGTTCTCTGCAAACGGCATCGGATACTTTGCGCAATTCCATATGGTCACCGATTTGGTTGCGGTATTTCTTTCCGTCTTTGAAAGAGGTGGCATTTATCACAAAGTGATTATGAATGTTATCTGTGTTGAGGTGTGTGGTAACAAGCACCTGAAACCTGTCACCCCACATTCTTCTTGCCGTTTCTTTTCCGATTTTGTGTGCTTCTTCGGGCGTCACTTCTCCCGCTTCAAAGCTTTGATAGCCGTGATAAGCGATGACCTTGCCTCGCTCACCGTATTTTTGTTTGACCGCACACATTTCTTCATAGGCGCGGTGCTTGGAGCAGTTGATACCGGAGACATACATCCGCTCATCGGTTTTACTGCTGTTTTCGGCATAGGTAATCGCGGCAAGCAAGTCATCATCCAAATATTTTGCTTCGGTGGTTTTGTCGGGATTTTCTGCATACGCCAACACTTCTTTTAATCTGCCCTTTACGGGCCAGAAACCGGTGGTTGCCATTCCTGCACCGCCTCCTTTTCCGAAGTGATATAGATGCTTTCCATTTCCTCCAATAGTGAGAGTGCTTTTTCATTCACCTGCGGCGAAAAGGGCTTTTCACACAAGGCGTCAACCTTTTCGCAGAAATGATAAAAGGCATCCGGCGGCACCGCTTTCGGTGCATAGCCCAATGCCCTTTGACGAATATATTCGCTTTGTTTCAAGCCGCACAGTGCGGCATTCTTTTTGATGCGCCGCTTTTCGGCGGCGGTGACTGTAAGATACAGTCCGATTTTTTTGTTGTTCAATATTACCTCCTTAAATAGTTAGAGCCGACAGCAATTCACTGTCGGCTCGTGTAGTTGATTTTGTTTTTATCTTTCGTGATCGTTTCGGCGTTTTGGTGCTTTCTTCCGAGAAGATTGCTTTGCTCTGAGTGTTTTCAAAACGCTGCTCACATTTTCGGTTTTCAGCACTTTGGGATAATCACTTTCAAATTGCACCAATAATCCCTTTGCTTCTTTTTCACTGTTTTTGGTGATAGCATAGAGGCTTTCATAGTCTCCGTTAGCAAAGGTGTCTTTGATAAATCGAATGGCAGCTTCTTCAAAATCCTCCCACCCGCCGTAAAGGTTTTGAACGGCGGTGTCCACCTTCTCGAAAGTAATCGCTTCGCCTCGCTTTTGGTGTTCATTCAAAATGCCCACAATATCCGATAAATCATTTTTATATTGCCTTGCCGAGCGAAGCTTCATGGCAATTAAGTATTCGGAAGTGACCGTTCGGACACTTAACACTTGATTAAACGTTTTGTACGGCACTGAGTAGCGGAACAACTCTTTGCTGTAGGAAGCGGTTTTTTTAAAATCATCATTGAGCCATCCGTTTGGCAAACCGTATTTATCACCCACCTGATTGATAGCTTCTTTGAGTGCCGAGCTTGCCGTATATACTGCATCCACATCGGTGGTCATATCGCGAAAACCGTAGTTTTCAAGTATTGCTGCACCGCCGATTAAAATGATTTCGATAGGCGTGTTTCTGCCTGCCAGCTTTTTATATGCTTTCGATAACTCGTTAAGATAATTATCCAAATTGCTTTTATTGATGACATTGCTGTTTTCAGTTGACATTTCTTACCTCACTTTCCACAATATTAAATCGCTTGAATTCGGGAATTGCATTTTTGAATGCGTTTGTTTTGATTTCTTCGTTTTCCATAACAGCCGCAGCGGTTAACACACTCGCAGGGTAAAGAATATGAGTTAGTTTTTGCTTGCGGTATTCGTTATACTCCTCACAAAGCGGCACGTCGTTTTCACGGCTGATATAGTCCACCATTGCAAGCAGATACAAGCATTCGGGATACCAACTTCTTTGATAGTATGTGACAATGTCTTTGCTTTCAATGGTATCAATCAGGAAATCGATGTCGCCGAGTTCTTTGAGGCGATGACACACATTGCTCTTAAACAGTTCAAAAGCAGGGCGGGGCAGCAAATACGGCTCCAGCATTTCTTCCATTGAAATGCCGAGTTCTTTGGATAGCTTATAGATTGTTCTTGCATTACAATCCGCAAGGTTTGCTTTGC